>JAIBAY010000006.1 GCA_019694975.1 Chitinophagales bacterium | reverse complement strand
ATACATTTGTAGTGCAAATTTTACTGCCCCAAATTTGATCACTTCGTGACTTATTTGGGGCTTTTTCTTTGCACACTATACTGTGAAATACTTACTCAGATTGAGTTCTACATTTTCGGGAATACCCGGCAGTATGCCGGTGACATTAAAGTTCAGGTGCTTCGCTGCAGCTTGTTGTCCTTATCATTTCACTTTAATGAAAACCTTTTCCTTCACCATCTCTCTCACCGCCTCAACAATACCGTCTGCATCAAAACCACAGAGATGATGCAACTCCTTCAATGATCCATGTTCAATAAACTTATCTGGAATGCCTAACCGTTTTACCGCTGCGGAATAGTGATGCTCCTGCATGAATTCAAGCACGGCACTGCCGAATCCGCCCTGCACGGCGCCGTCTTCCACCGTAATGATCTTTTTGAATTTCTTAAAAACCTCATGGAGAAGTTCTTCATCCAATGGTTTCACAAAACGCATGTCATAATGTGCCGGGAAAATTTCATCCAGCCTGAGTTCATTACACGCTTCCACCGCAAAGTTTCCCGGATGGCCAATACTTAATATGCAGACTTCCTGTCCATCGCAGATCATGCGGCCTTTCCCAATCTCCAGTGCAGTAAATGGTTTTCTCCAGTTTGCCATGACACCTTCTCCTCTCGGATAGCGGATTGAAAACGGCCCGTTGTTTTTTTCTAATTGTGCAGTGTACATCAGGTTGCGCAACTCTTCTTCATTCATCGGCGCACTCACTACCATATTTGGAATGATACGCATATAGGCAAGATCAAAACTTCCCTGGTGTGTTACGCCGTCTTCGCCCACTAAACCTCCGCGATCGAGACAAAAAACCACGTGCAGCTTCTGAATCGCCACATCATGGATCACCTGGTCGTAACCGCGCTGCAGAAAGGTGCTGTACACATTGCAAAACGGAACAAGGCCCTGCGTAGCCAGCCCTGCCGCGAAAGTGACTGCATGCTGTTCCGCAATACCCACATCAAAAGCACGGTCAGGCATCTCTTTCATCATGATGTTGAGCGATGAACCGGAAGGCATTGCCGGCGTGATGCCCATGATCTTTGAATTTTCCTTTGCCAGCTCTACGATGGTTTGGCCAAATACATCCTGGTACTTCGGAGGCAGCGGCTTCTCAGGTATTTTCTTGAAAATTTCACCTGTCGCCTTGTCAAATAAACCCGGCGCATGCCACTTGGTCTGATCCTGTTCGGCGAGGTAATACCCTTTGCCTTTGGTGGTGATGCAATGCAGCAATTTAGGGCCGGGAATATGTTTGAGATCTTCGAGAATTTCGGTTAGCCGGTTTACATTATGCCCGTCTACCGGGCCGAAGTAACGTATGTTCAGTGCCTCAAAAATGTTGCTGCTTTTAGAAATGGCGCTCTTCAGGCTTGCTTCAATCTTAGAAAGCTGCTGCTGTGCTGCTTTGCCGCCGAGCTTTCCGAATAAGTTCCAGATCTCATCCCTGGTTTTATTGTAGGTGTGCGAGGTGGTGATGTCGGTGAGGTATTCTTTCAGTGCACCTACATTCGGATCAATGCTCATGCAATTGTCATTCAGGATGATCAGCAGGTTGGAGTCGGAAACGCCTGCATGATTCAATCCTTCAAAAGCCAGCCCGGCCGTCATTGCGCCATCGCCAATCACCACGATGTGTTGCCGGTCCCTCTCTCCCTTGTATTTGCTGGCAACTGCCATGCCCACTCCGGCAGAGATGGAAGTGGATGAATGGCCGACACCAAACGTATCATATTCACTCTCGGCACGCGCAGGGAATCCGGCTATGCCTTTGTATTTCCTGTTCGTCTGAAACCGTTTCCTTCTGCCCGTGAGTATCTTATGGCCATATGCCTGGTGGCCTACATCCCAAATGAGCTGATCGTAAGGTGTATTGAAGACATAATGAATGGCTACTGTCATCTCCACTACGCCAAGACTGGCACCGAAATGACCGCCATAGACGGAAACGCTGTCGATGATGTATTGCCGCAACTCCTGCGACACCTGGTACAATTTTTCTTTTCCGAGTTTCCGGAGATCGGAGGGATAATTAATTTCGGATAACAGTTCGCCTGCCTGAATTTCCATTCAATGTGAATAAATGAGTGGGTAAAATTAATGATTACTTCCTTTAAATCAGCCTTTTTTCGCCTCAACAGCCTGATTCGCAACGATTCAGGATCCGTGTTGCGTTTGTGGTCTTCAGGATGACACCGGAACAACGGTTGTGGATATTTAGACGCCCTTTCAATCATCTGCCTAACAACGGAAAGCTAATTTTGTTTTTCATTTTTTAAGATGACAGAAGCACCAACAACATACGAAATAAAACTGCCCCAGTTTGAAGGTCCCTTCGACCTGTTGCTTTTTTTTATTGAGCGCGATGAACTGGATATCTATAATATTCCGATTGCGCGCATTACCCAGGATTTCCTCGATTACATTCATAAGCTGAGTGTGATGAATATTGAGCTGGCCAGCGAATTTATCGTGGTGGCCGCAACGCTTATGCGTATCAAGGCGAAAATGCTGCTGCCCAGAAAAGAGGTGGATGAAAAAGGACAGGAGATTGACCCGAGGCTGGAGCTGGTGCAGCAACTGCTGGAATACAAACGTTATAAGGAAGTGCTGGATGACCTGCGCTTGCTGGAAGATGAACGCAGCAAGCAATACGAACGCGGCAACGTGGTGAGTGAACTCAAAGCGGTATCGGAAACCTGGACGGGTGAAGCGGAACTGCACACACTCACGCTTTTCAAATTGCTGAAGGCTTTTGAAAGAGTGATGCGCAGGATGGAAGAAGAGAAGAACAAGCCAGTTCATAAAATTATTTCTTTTCCCTATACCATCGAAGGCCAGAAAGAATATGTGGCAAAACTGATGGAAACGGAACATGATATCCCGTTTGCCCGTGTGTTTGAAGTTTGCACCAACCGCATTCATGCCATCTTCACCTTTCTTGCACTGCTGGAAATGAGTCAGCAGAAATTAATTCAGATTCAATCCGGAATGGGATTCAATAATTTCTGGATCAACAAGGCAGCGGCTTAGGCATTACATCCTCCTCACATTACAACTTCCGGAAGCTTTTTTTCAATTACTGAATCACTCCTAGTTCCTTCCCTACCTTGGTGAATGCGGCAATAGCCTTATCAAGATGCTGCGTGTCATGCGCTGCTGAAAGCTGCACGCGGATGCGGGCATTGCCTTTCGCCACCACGGGATAGAAAAATCCAATCACATAGATTCCTTCTTCCAAAATCCGGGTGGCGAATTTTTGCGCCAGCACCGCATCATATAACATGATGGGAACAATCGGATGTTCACCGGGCTTGATATCAAAACCTGCTGCCGTAATTTTTGTCCTGAAATACTTCGTATTGAATTCGAGCTTGTCACGTAACTCCGTGGTTTCACTCAGCATATCAAGCACAGCAATGGAAGCGCCGGTGATGGAAGGTGCAAGCGTATTGGAAAACAGGTATGGGCGGGAGCGCTGCCGCAGCAACTCCACCACTTCTTTGCGGCCGGATGTAAAACCACCGGAAGCACCGCCTAAAGCTTTTCCCAAAGTACCGGTAATGATATCAATCTTTCCGATCACGCCGCGGTGTTCATGCGTGCCGCGTCCGGTTTTACCCATGAAACCCGATGCATGACATTCATCAATCATGATCATGGCCTGGTACTTTTCTGCCAGTGCAACTATTTTATCCAGTTGTGCAATGGTGCCATCCATACTGAAAACGCCGTCGGTGATGATGATCCGGCTCCGTGCACCGGCTGCTTTTTGCAGTTGCTCTTCCAGGTCAGCCATGTCGTTATGCTTGTAGCGGAAGCGTTGCGCCTTGCAAAGGCGAACGCCGTCAATAATGGAGGCATGATTCAGTTCATCGCTGATGAGTGCATCTTCCTCATTAAACAATGGCTCAAACACACCACCATTGGCATCAAAGGCGGCAGCGTATAAAATGGTGTCTTCGGTGCCAAGGAAGGCGGAGATTTTCTGCTCCAGCGTTTTATGAATATCCTGTGTGCCGCATATGAAGCGCACACTCGACATGCCGTAACCATGGGTGTCAATGGCATCTTCAGCTGCCCTGATAACCTTGGGATGTGAGCTTAGACCAAGATAATTGTTGGCGCAGAAGTTCAACACTTTTTTTCCATTAACGGTGATCTCTGCTCCCTGCGGTGAAGTGATGATGCGCTCTTGCTTGTATAGACCTGCAGACCGGATGTCGTCGATCTCCTTTTGCAGTCGTGACTGTATGCTGTACATAGGAAAAATTTGATTGGTTAATAATTCGTGAACGGTCGTGATGCGGAGTCGTTGTCAGGCCCGCAACAACGTGGTGAAGATAGTATTTCAGTTGTTTAACAGGCTCACTTTCCCAGTTTCCATTGGCTGATTACCTCATAAACAGATCCCGTTTGCTGCAGGTGCGACTGCCATAATTCAATGGAATCAACATGGATGGAAAATGGTTTCATGGCGGGAAGATCAAAGGGCAACTGATGCAACTGCCGGATACGTGCCAGGGTGATATGCGGCGTTTGTTCCCGGCGCTCCGGAGCAGAAAAAATTCTGCAGATGGACACCGACAAATCAGTGAATGAAGAATGTTCCTTAAAGACTGCCCACAACATAGCTGGTTTTTTGTTTTTATACAGCAAGCGCAGATTTTCAAATTCGAGATTGAAAGCGGTTTTCGATTGGCAAAGAACCGGTACCAGTGAGTCAAAGGTATGGAGCACCTCCTCGGTTACTTCACCCGCGAAATAAACAGTGATGTGCAACTGTTCTTGCGGAACCCATCGAACACCATAAACATGTCTTCCTATAAAAGGCTTCAGCAAAGCTGTGCTGATAGCTTCAGGTATTGGGATGGTGAAAAAAATACGTTTCAAAGAGTCTTGCAATTGGAGCAGTATAAAGGTAAAGTAGTTGAAGTTTTTTGATTGTCGCTCTGAAAAATACCAATGTTTGGTTTGAATCATGATAAGGAAGTGCAGTGTCCGTATTGTTGACATTATGCCATTTTAACCCGGATTTTTCATTTGCGATATCCCGCTTCACTACGACATAGAACCGCGAAATGCCGGAATAAGCACTATGCATATGGTCATAACCGGAAATCAACCATTCTTCAAATTGTGAAATTTTGTAACTATTTTTCAAAACTCATCTGTACAGTAAAACACCCATACAGCCGATTGAAAAAATATCTCCTGCTTCTTCTATTTTCACTTTCTACAACTGCCTTTGCACAGCAATGGACGCTCATGAATACCGGTGTGACCAACCTATTACGTTCTGTGTTCTTCATCAATTCCAACGTCGGATGGATTTGCACTGAACCTGTTTCTCCCGACAATTCCCTGATTCTAAGAACAACGGATGGAGGAACCACATGGTCCATCTACAACACCGGCACCTTTGCCGCTATGCGTGGGGTTCATTTTACAGATGCCAACCATGGCATCGTATGCGGCTTTAATGGTACCATCCTGAAATCAACAGACGGAGGCGCTTCATGGAATGGTGTTTTCAGCGGTTCCACTCAGGCGCTGCGCTCGCTTGATTTTCCATCCGCCGATACAGGCTTCGTATGCGGAGGAGGTGGAACGATGTTGAAGACCACAGATGGCGGCACATCCTGGTCAACACTTGGCACGGGTATAACAACCGATCTCATTCAGGTTCGTTTTTCCAATAACAACGTAGGATACGCCGTAGCGAGTAACAGCTCTTTTGCGGAAGGCGCGGTAATAAAAACAACAGACGGAGGTAATACTTGGAGCACCGTTTATACCAATGCCAGTAGCGGCCTTCTGGCGCTTGCCATTGGTAACGAAGACACGGTATATGCCGGTGGCAAGGGCGAAAACATTTTCAAGACAACAGATGGCGGTGTTAGCTGGAACCAGGTTTATAGCGGCATCTCCACTTATACACTCCGCGATGGCTTCCTGTCAACAGATAATAGCTGTCGTTTTATTTCCTATAATATTCTCGCTACTGACAATGGTGGGGCAAGCTGGAGTTACGATGCAACAGCCAACGGGCAGCTTTATGGCATTCATTTTCCCAATTATTATACAGGCTACGCAGTAGGCACCGCCGGCATTCTGTACAAATACACAGCGCCATGCCCGGACTTAAGTGCAATTGGTGCTGTGACTGGAACAACTTCAGCATGCGAAGGCGATACACTGAATTATACAATTCCTGTTATTGCTGATGCCGCTTATTATGAATGGACGCTTCCTTCCGGTTCTATCTTTTTATCAGGACAAGGAACTAACACTATAAAAGTAAAAGCCGGTGACCTGTCCGGAACAGTTTCTGTAAAAGCATACAACGGCTGTGACACCACTTCGGTCAGTCAAATCATCGTAACGCTGCACCTTTTGCCTCCGGTGCCTGCCATTACGTTTAACGGAGTTACTCTGTTTTCCGATGCTGGAACAGGCAATCAATGGTACCTTGAAAATACGGCTATACCAGGCGCAACAAACCCGTCATATAATCCGGTGCAGAACGGAACATATTATGTGATGGTTACAAACAATTTTGGTTGCTCCATACATTCCAATTCTCTTGATATTATTGCATTAGACATCGAAAATTCAGTCGCGCCGGATACTTGGGATATTTTCCCTAATCCTGTCAATGATATTTGTACGGTTGTGTTCTCAAAAACCATTGCGGCAAACATGACACTGACTTCTATAGAAGGCAAAATGCTGCAAGTTATTCCACTAAACCATCAACAGTCAGTTGTAATAATTTTATCGGGATTGAAGTATGGCATGTACACCATTCAATTAACTGACAGGAATGGAAATATGACTGGCCTTAAAAAGTTAGTCGTTCAATAATTTCCGAATGCAACAACAGCACCGGTGAAAATAATTTTGACGGAGCTGCAAACAAAAGACAGGTATTACCCATGAAAAAAACACTCCTCCTCCTCAACCTCATCAGCAGCACCTGCTGCTTGCTGGCACAGTCGCCCTTAAACTGGACAAGTCCTGTTGTGGTGAATTCAGGAGCCGGCACCGACTGGCCGCGTATTGCTCTGGTGCATGACACACCGGTGGTAGCCTGGGGTGATTTCATTTCAGGGAAAATTTTCTGCAGCAGATGGACGGCAGGCAGCTTCAGTCCGGCCATACAACTAACGCCCGCCGGCGTGGAAGCAACTGTGTTTTCACTCACCGGCCCCGACCTGAAAGCGGCGGGTGATACCGTGTTTGTTACCTACGTCAGAGCAGATGCCACGCATGCATACCTGCATCGTTCATTTGACCAGGGGCTGACTTTCAGCGACACCATACGCATTGACAATATCGGGAATAACTATCTTCAATATGCAAGTGTCGGCACCGTACAGGAGGGCAACCCGGTGGTAACATTCGCGAAGCTGGATGTCAATTCATCCAACCCGCAATATGTGTTTACCAGGTCAGACAATGGAGGCAGTACCTTTTCCGCCGATAATCCGGTAACGGCTGCGCTGGGAGCCGATCCCTGCGACTGCTGCCCGGGCAGCATCGTTTGCAATGGCGATGAAATAGCCATCATCTACCGCAATGCCATCAACAACATCCGCGATATGCGCGCGGCCATCTCACATGATGGCGGACTGACATTCGCGCTGGGCAACATCGACAATAACAACTGGGTACTTGAAAGTTGCCCTTCAAGTGGCGGCGAAGCGGTAATCAGCGGCGACACACTGATCAGCGTTTTCATGAATGGTGTGAACGGAAACAAATGTTATGTTTCCACATTGAATACTGTGACGCTGCAACAGGGTTTTGAAAAACCGCTCTTTAACCTGCAGGGCGCAGCCTCGCAAAACCATCCCGCCATTGTTGCCAGCGGTGATACGATAGCAGTTGTTTGGGAGCAGATTATCAACGGCCATCGTAATATCATGTTCACGTATTCACTCACCGGCCCTTCCGGCCTGGGAACGGTGGTGGATACCATCAGCAATGTGCTGACTGATGGTTTCCATACCAATCCGGATGTGGCGTATAACAACGGTACTTTTTACGTAGTGTTTGCTGATGAAGGTAAGGAACAGATATACCTGATGAAAGGCATCCTGTATGAAGTCAGCGGCATTCAAAATACATCGGCAACCTTGTCTTCGCTGCATATTACCGGCAACGTGCAGGGAAACGTGCTCAAGATCAAGAGCAATCGCACTATAACCGGAGATTGCCGTATTGCGCTTTATAATTCCAATGGTTCGTTGTGCATGCAAAGCAAGTTGCATGGATTAAATACAGAACAGTCGCTGCCGGCTGATGACAGCTGGACCGACGGAATATACCTGCTTACTGTTACTGCAAAAGATTTTACTGCTTCCGGCAGTATGCTGATTGCCCGGTAACCATCCTGCTGAATATGCAACAATAACAGCCGACAAAAAAATAATTCCTGCCGCGAAAACGGAAACTGTAACGCAATGCAACTTTATGTCATGCATACCTAAGGCATTGCAAGCCATAAAGCGAAATGCCTCATTTACGATGACGATGACTTTTTTCGTCAAGCATCAGGCGATACAGCGTCGCCATTTCTTCCATCAGCCGTTTGTAATGAAAGCGGGCCGTCACCGCGGCGGAATCATAGCCCGTCATTTTTTTTCGCAGTAAATCATCTTCTATCAGCAGCAACAGGTTTTCCGTAAATGCCTGTTGATCGCTGGTGGCTGTTACAAGCGCGTTTTTTCCGGGTACGACAATATCCGTGATGCCGCCGGCATCTGTGGTAACAATCGGTTTGCCTGCTGCCTGTGCTTCAATCAGGCTCACCGGCGTGCCTTCATTCAGTGAAGTGAGTGCGACGATGTCAGCACCGGCATATACTTCCTCCACCTCCCTGATCCATGACGTAAAGGTGAGCAGGGCACTTCGCGGATGGCTGTGAAAGTCGGTAAAGTCAAGCTGCAGTGAAGAAGCTTTTGCTTCAATAGCATTCCGCTCTTCTCCGTCTCCTACAATGAAGGCTCTTATTTTTTTTGATGTCCTGCCCTGTACCGACTGGAGAGCTCTCAGGAACAACGCATGATTTTTTACCGGCACGAGCCGCCCTATTATTACAATCACTATTTCATCCTCAGCTACCAGGTAATACTCCCTGAATTTCTTACGTGCCTCCGTTAAGCCGGATGAAAATTTCTGAAGATCAAAACCCAGCGGTATGACCACTGCTTTTTCCGGCGGGCAAATCCTGTACGCAGTGGTGAGTTCCTCCTTTTGTTTATCGCTGATACAAATAATGCGGGTACTTTTTTTAGCGAGATACCTTTCGATGGCGATGAACATTTGTGTTTGCCAGGCCGGAAAATAGGAATGAAAAACATGGCCATGAAAAGTGTGCACAATTACTGGTACATCACATGCAGCAGCTGCCAGGCGGCCCAGTGTGCCTGCCTTGGCGGCATGTGTATGAACGATGTCGGGCTGATAAGCACGGATTAATTTTTTTAACCGGTTATAGGCAAGCCTGTCTTTCAGGGGATGAATTTCGCGGTACATTTCAGGAATATAAACGGGCTTTAATCCCATTTCATCCGTGATGAAGGCAGCGCTCTCTTCGGTTTCGTCGATCATACCGGCAACGAGCATGGTGTCAAACTCAGGCGCAAGAAACCTGGAGAGATAGGCAACATTCAAGGTGGGGCCTCCAAGGTTAAGGCGATTGATAATGCGGAGGATCCTGGGCATTGCAGAAAAAAATAATCGGTCGTTCGTTTGCCCGAAACCGGACGGAACAAAAGTAATTTTCTTTTCAAGATCACTTTGGGATCATGACATGTACTGCTTCCACCAATGCTGAAAAACAATCAATGCCCAGATGCGTGCGGCGCTGTCGCCGGGATTTTTGGAGAACAGCCGGTGTTTCAGTTTGCTGACAACATCATAGTCAAACACCTGTTGCGACATTATGAAATCCTTTGCGCAATAGTCATTCTCTATCTGAGACCGCAATTCGGTGGTTAAGAATCCGTGCAACGGTATCTCAAATCCGCGCTTTGGCCGGTGGTATAATGCAGCCGGCAACATTTTCCTGAACGTATCATTTACAATCATCTTCCTGTAACGCTTATTCACCTTGCACTCGGCCGGCAAGCTGCATGCAAACGCTGCTACACGGTAATCCAAAAAAGGAGTACGCACTTCGAGTCCGTTCGCCATCGACATGGCATCCACTTTATAAAGCATATCGTTTGGAAGCACTAGTTCCATATCATTCAGCAGCACTTCATTCATATCATCACTTGCCTGCACATGGCGGGTGAGATTGTTTTTACGGCTCCGCCACATTGATTCATCATTGCCATGCAATAACAGGGCTTTCGTTTCTTCATCGCCGGCAAGTGAACACCATCTCCAGTAGCGGTCCTGCCGGCTCATGTGCATGCCTTCGGCGAAACGCTGCAACTGCCGCATGCGATTCATGGTGGTGCTGTTACGGCTGGAAGCAAAATGTTTCAGTAATGGATAGAGGGCAGCGACGGCGCGTTCCGGAAATCCTGCATGGCGTGCACGGTATTCGGCAGTGTGCTTCATATATCCGCCAAATAATTCATCCGCTCCATCGCCGGAGAGTGCAACCTTCACTTCCTGCCGCGTCAGCTTGCTCAGGATAAATACCGGCAGTGCGGATGAGTCGGCAAAGGGCTCATCGATATAATTCAACACATCATACAATGATTCATACAGCTGAGCACGGGTAACACTGAATACCGTATGATCCGTATTAAAATGCCGGGCTACTGCTTTGGCATAGTTTGTCTCATCAAAAAAGCCGTCTTCATGATAACCGATTGAAAAAGTTTTCAGCTTATCCGTATGCCTGGCAGCCAAACCACAGATCACTGAAGAGTCCAGCCCGCCGGAAAGAAAAGCACCCAGCGGAACATCGCTGATCAGCCTGATGCGAACCGCATCCTCCAGCAATTCAAACAGTTCCTGTTGCTTTGCCGTATAATCGGTTGGGGCAGGCGTGTTGTTTACCGCAGCGGGCAATGAATAGTAAGCATGCAACGAAGTTTGCAGACCGTTCCACCAGAGGTAATGGCCGGCTTGCAGTTTCTTCACCCCTGCAAAAATGGTATCGGGCGCTGGAATGTAATTCAGCTGCAGATACTCCTGCAGGGAAACCGCATCAATCACCCGCTTCAAGGGAAACTGCAGCAGGGCTTTCATTTCCGAAGCAAACAACAGGCAGTTTTCATCTTCATAATACAGCAGTGGTTTAACGCCAAAACGGTCACGTGCCACAAAACAGGTTTTCTCTTTACTGTCAAAAACCGCAAAAGCAAAAAACCCATTCAGCATGGGAAGCATCTCTTTCCCATGCATCATATAAAGGCGCAACAATACTTCGGTATCTGATTGCGTGTGAAATTTTTCTCCTTTTGCCGCGAGCTGCTTCTTTAAGTCACGGTAGTTAAATATCTCGCCGTTGTAAATGATGGTAAACCTTCCGGATTCATCAGACATAGGCTGGCCGGCCGTTTCAGCGAGGTCAATGACGGAGAGCCGGCAATGACCAAAGGCAACCGTTTCTTTCACAAAAAAATGCTGCGCATCGGGGCCGCGCTGATGCAAAACGCCTGCAGCGGCGTGTATATATTGCATCCATTGCCTGCCCGTATCATTTTTTGCAATCAGTCCGGTCAACCCGCACATAAACAGTAATTGATGGAAGAATTTTTAAGTAAGCTGACAGCATGCTTATCACTGTCCTTATTTTGATTTCACAGCGCTCTTTTTTGCAATATTTCTTTTTTTAAGTTCAACAGCAGGATTCCAGAACAACTTCCTGAAGTCTTTAACCTTATCTTCTGCAACCAAGACGCCTTCTGCTTCCAGCAGTTCCTCCATTAATCCGGGCGTTGCAAAATGATGCTTGCCCGTGAGTAATCCATTCCTGTTCACCACCCTGTGTGCAGGCACCGGAGGGTAGGCGAGATGGCAACTGTTCATGGCCCAGCCGACCATTCTTGCTGAAAGGCCGGTGCCGAGATAATCCGCGATGGCGCCGTAGCTTGTTACCCTTCCGCGCGGAATCTTCCTGGCAACAACATACACTTTATCAAAAAATGATTCCTTCTTCATGGCATCAGGTGTTGAATGAAAACCGAATGTACTTAATCGTTTTGCCATTTGCGAGGTGTTGCTTTTCGTAAAATGTTTTCACGGAAAGTATTTCATCCGGCAAACCGGAAGCATACAGATCTTCGGTATGAAATAATATGCTGCAATCATGTTTGCGCAATGAGCCAAGGCTGAATTCATACAACAGCTGATCATCGGTTTTCAGGTGGAGGATGCCGCCGGGCTGCAGTATCTGCCGGTAACGGTTTAGAAATACGCCGGAGGTAAGTCGTTTACGTGCCTTGCTGTTTTCATGGTAAGGATCAGGAAAGGTGATCCATATTTCCGACACTTCACCTTGTTCAAAATAATCGGTGATATGATCGATGTAGGTACGCAAAAATGCAACGCTGTGGATATTTTCTTCCAGTGCCGTTTTCGCGCCGCGCCATATTCTTGCTCCTTTGATATCTATGCCGATAAAATTTTTTGAAGGAAACCGCCTGGCAAGTGCAATGGTATATTCTCCCTTGCCACAGGCAAGTTCTAAAGTAATGGGCGCCTGATTGCCAAAAACACTTTCATGCCATTTGCCTTTCAGTTCCTTGCGTAACTGGAAGACGTTGGAGAAGGATTCCATTTCTTTTAAACGGATGCGCTTTTTCTTGGCCATTGCTGATGCACGCTACCTGCTGTGAATTTGCTGAATGCGGCAAAGATAACTGATGCAAGTACCATTCATGCCATCAACCGATATATGCATGAATGATCCGGAATCCGGCCAAGGCCCGGCTATCGGGCAAAGCGACAGGGCGCTGCATGATCAGCATTCGGAATGGAATGCTTAACGGAAAAACATTTCCCGAAACATCATGGTTATAACCGTTGCAGTTGCCAACATCAAATACCTCCTTATGGGACATGATGCCTTCGTACTATTTCCTGAACCGTACAAGAATTACGTTAAAGTTTTTTTTCACAATCAATATGATTCGTGTGCATTAAGAAATTTTGTTGCAACATGAAATTCCTTTTTCATGGATTTTCTCAAAGACTTCTATTTTTGAGCATGACTATGATGAAGAAACATACTGATTTCCTGGTGCATACCACATCACCCTTAAATGCAGAACCCTTACCGGCCGCCTTACGCGAACATTTTATCACACCTTCCGGATTATTCTATATCCGTAACCATGGAGAAATTCCGGCAATTGATCCGGGAACGTTTCAGTTGCACGTAAACGGCATGGTGAAAAAGGAGCTCCTGCTGTCACTGGAGATGATCAAAAAAGATTTTGCCAGGCATACGGTAATGGTCACGCTGCAATGTGCCGGCAACCGGCGTGATCAGTTGATAGAGGTGGCGCCGATTCCGGGTGAAGTACCCTGGCAGTCAGGCGCTATCGGCAATGAAGTGTGGAGCGGTGCACGTCTGAGCGATGTGCTGCAAACCGCGGGCCTAATAGACGGAGCGGAGTATGTTGAATTTATGGGAGCAGATGATGTCTATCGTAAAAATGAAAATGTAGGCTTCGGCGGATCCATCCCGCTGGAAAAGGCGCTGAGCGCTGATGTGTTGCTCGCTTATGAAATGAATGGTGAACCGCTTGCTCCAACACATGGATTTCCTTTGAGGACGATTGTTCCGGGTTATATCGGCGCAAGAAGTGTTAAATGGTTGTCCCGTATCATGGTGCAGCAACATCCTTCTGCCAATTATTTTCAGTCGCATGCATACCGGCTTTTCCCCGCTCATATCAATGGCGAAAACGTGGACTGGAATGCGGGGCTGCAGCTTAGTGAGCTGAGCGTGAACTGCGTGATTACATCGCCGCAGAGCGGTGAAATGGTAAACGGAGATCCATTGCTGCTGAAAGGATACGCCATGAGTGGCGGCGGCAGAAAAATATCCCGCGTAGATGTTTCCACGGATGGCGGAAAATCATGGATCACCGCCACAATAACGCAGGGCGGGCAACGGTGGGCATGGACGTTTTGGGAAGCGTTAGTACAACTAAATTCAGCCGGCACGCATGAAATTATAGCGCGAGCCATGGATGAGGCCTGCAATTCACAACCGGAAGATGCGCGACAGGTCTGGAATTTCAAAGGTTACATGAACAATGCCTGGCACCGGATAAAGTTAAATACCGCGGGCAACTGAACTATTGATGCGCAGCTGCAGCTGCAAAATGGTACTTACTACTTTACAACAGCTTATTGCCGGCGATAAGGTCAGGCAGATTTATACAGGAGCAATCTCAAAATACCTCGTGTCATCCTGTCCCGATTGATCGTCATCAGCATCTCTTCCATTCATTGACAGATGCTGAAATAAATCCGGCATGACCGCATTGATTGCCTGTTTTGAGACTGTTAGTAGTTATTGCTCTCCTTTTGCCACGGGCAAATCATTACGCGACCATTCACTCCACGATCCGACATAAAGATTTGCACCCGTGATTCCTGCCGCATCAAGTGCCAGTAATGTATGACAGGCAGTAACTCCTGAACCGCAATGGACGATCACCTTTTCCGGATGACGATCACCAATTACTGATTTGTAAAGCGCACCGAGTTTTTCCGGAGAAATAAATTTTCCATCAGCAGATAGATTTTCCAGGTAGGGAACATTTACAGCATTGGGAATATGTCCTGCTACCAGGTCAATCGGTTCACTTTCCCCGCGATACCTGAATGCTTCCCTCACATCAATAATGAGGTAATCTGAATCTTGTGTTGCACCCGATACTTCAGGCAGCGAAACCAGAGGCCATTGCCATGTATTAACCGGATAATCAGCTGTTCCTGCTGTTGTTTTTATTTCAGTTGAAACTGCAATGCCGGCTGCCAGGGCGGCTTGCCATCCACCGTCAAGCACGCGCACATCCTCATGGCCGGCTGCTCTCATCATCCACCAGAAACGCGCGGCTGCATTTGCTCCGCCTTTATCGTCATACACCACCACAGAGGAGGCGGGTTGTATACCGAGCCTGCCAAGCAATGCGGAGAAGCTGTTAATTGCCGGCAACGGGTGACGGCCGCCTTGTGCCGCATGCAACGGCTTAGCGGCAAGATCGTCATCAAGATCAACATGCAAGGCTCCCTGTATGTGCTGCAATGCAAACAGTTGCAATGCATCCTTACCACTGCGGGCATCAATGACGATGAGGCCTTGTGTGGTTAACTTGTCTTTCAGCTCTTCCGCGCTGATCAGCGGACTTGTTTTGGGTGGCATGGTTTCCATCTGACAATGTAGTTTTTTAATATAAAAAATAATACGCGAACTTACCGGCAAAGTTTTAACAATCCTTATGAACAGAGAAGTTTTGCAACAAAAGCTTAAATCCAATCATCAGTCATTTATTGATCATATTCTTTCGCTGGATGAAGCGGCATATAATTTTTCAATGGAAGGAAAATGGAATGCAGGCCAGGTACTTGATCACCTGCAACGGGCTGTTTCTACGCTGAGCCTGGCATTACTGCTGCCCAAACAGGTGTTCGGTTTATTATTCGGCAAAGCCAACCGGCCGTCAAAAGATTATGAAGGACTTGTAGCGAAGTACCGGCAAAAGTTATCTGAAGGTGGCAAAGCACATGGAAGATACCTGCCGGCAATCGTTCCATTCCATAAAAGAAATGACAGCGCTGCTGCACTACAGAAATCCGTGATCGCCGTTTGCAAACGACTGAATGCCTTTAATGAAACGCAGCTGGATACTTATATTCTTCCACATCCGCTGATGGGAAAAATTACCATGCGGGAGATGATGTACTTTACTATTTATCATGCTGAACATCACCTGCGGATTTTGCAGCATAGTGCCAACAACTAAGGGATTGCTTTGATCGGTTGATGCGATAATCTGCAACTTTCCCGCACAGCATCATTGCTGCACGGTGAAAAAGCCCTTTCTGATATTAAAACGGACAGACTTATCTTCAAATTCCTGCATGCCGATTAAACCATCGCAGGTAAACAGGCAATTGGGTTCATGCGGATACCACACCACCTTCTCCAGTTGCAGTGTGGTAGTCTCCACTTTCAACGTCATCAAAGGAATTTCATACGATGTCAGTCGTTTCATGCCACCGGCTGAACCCATCATTATCTCCTTTTTTTTGGCACCTGCGGCAGATGCCCTGGCAAGGTATGGTTGATACACTGCACTACTTCCGGCTCCGGTGTCGATTGTAAAAAGACAGGAGTCGCCCGCTCCGTCGGTACAGCTGATCAGCGGGTCACCCATCCAGAAGAAATTGCGTTGCTGATCAGCGGCAGCACCTGCAGCATCCAGGTAAATCCTGTCTGTTCGATTATTGATAGTGACATCGAACTCCTGCAAGAAATTCCAGCCGATCAGCCCGTCAATTTTCATCAGCGGTATGCCCAGTATCCTCCATTCAAGATCCTTTTTGTTCAGGATGATGCAGGGATGATAATATACTTTCAGATTATTTATTTCAAATGAGTCAATCATTCCCGGATCAAGTTCAACCGCTTTACCGGTGCCGGCAATGGCTATTGCATCATTGGCCATCATCATCTTAACATTGCATTGCTCTGCGACAGCAGAACTCAGCACCGTCATTCCCGCACCGGTGTCAAGCCAGAAGCGGTAACTGTGCCCATTGATCCTGACTTTGACACGCGGCGTGCCCGAAACAGATGGTTTAAATGGAATATGTTCCGGTTGCCTGAGAGAGATCACTTCCGCGGGCTGCCCCGAACAGAAACGGGCTATGGATAACACGGTGGTGTCTTCACCGGTCCGACTTACATGCGTGGCATAAGCATCGACAATGCCGGTCCAGTTTTTTTCAAAAAGGTACAAGTTGATCAGTGCATCAAACAGCCCGCCGGTATCATTGCTGATGGCAGGCAGCCGCTGTTCCAGTAAGGCAATTGCTTCATCATAATATCCATCCTGCAGCTGCCGTTGAAGATTTTTACGCAGATCAGGTAGCTTATCCTGAGCAAATACTGCCTGGCTGCAGAACAGTAATCCAACTATCCCAAACCATATTCCCCTTGCAGCTTTGATATTATGTGTGATGCTATGGTCAAAATCAGACGACTGATTACAAAGTCGTTGAAAGAACGGCAGGATAACTATTGAATGAAATAGAAGGATGAACCTGTTTCGCCGCATGAAACTTCCTGTAGTCAGTTGCCAACAGTTACTCATGAAAGATGATCAGGCCATAGTGACAGCCCGTCTCACCATAAGCAAACTTATACGCTTTCACCACAATCTTATACATGCCCGAATTAACCGGCTTAACCTTTACGATAGCAACACCTGAGGCATCTTCATCTTTTGTGATAAGCGACCAGGTGTCATCCACATCCTTGTAAACCTGTATGTCGATGTCTTCCAGCCGGTAGTCGCCAAAAGCACAAATGCCATAGGTCCAGCCTTCATACAAATACCGGTATGTTTCTTTTTCATCTTTCAGAATGTCAAACTCCATTCTTACAATTTCATTCCCTGCTCCTTCCACTTTGTCGATGTAATCAACGGCATCCGTTAAAATGGGGATCATGGTTCTTCCGTCATCTTTTTGCGCGAATGCAAATTCAACGGTAATGAAAGACAATAGCAGCAAACATGCTTTTTTCATACTGTTTGATTTTTTCTTCATTTAAATGAATGGCAAAGCAACTGCAGCATTATTCCGCTAATGTCCGCCGCCCTGCACAGCAACTTCACTTCCCGCTTCTGCGGAAACATCTTTCACAAATGGCACAGCGAGGCTGCCGAGCATCATGATGCATCCGGCCAGCACCAGTATGTAGATGGCTTGTTCATCAAAGAAATTTTTCAGGATCAGGCCGCCGAAAAGTCCGCTGATGATTTGCGGGATCACAACAGTAAGATTAAAGATGCCCATGTAAATACCCATTCGTTTGGCCGGTAATGAGCCGGAAAGGATAGCATAGGGCAGGGAAAGAATGGCTGCCCAGGCAAAGCCGATGCCCACCATGGAAACCAGGAGTAAATACTGATTGTGAAACATGAATATGGAGAGATAAGCAAGGCCTCCTAAAAACAGGGCTGCTGCATAAACGGCTTTCCTGCTCGACAGGCGGATGAAATATGGAATGGCCATGGAGAAAAAGGCGGCAAATAAACTGTAAGCGGCAAAGCAGATTCCCACCCAGTTACCTGCTTCATTATAGGCTTCGGAGCTTGAATCACCGATCGGCGTATTCCAGTAATGCTGTGCGATGGCAGGCGTTGAATACACCCACATCAGAAACAAAGGAAACCAGGAAAACAACTGCACGAGGGCAAGCTGTTTCATCGTCTTCGGTACTTTAGCCAGCAGACTGAAAAAGCCTTCCTTCTGTGTTTTTTCCGTTTCATCAATGTTGTTGTATTGCCTGAATTCACTCGGCGGATATTCCTTTGTTCTGAATACTGTTACCAAAACACTTAACAGCAAAATAGAACCGCCGATATAGAAGGACCAGATCACTGACAACGGCACCTCTCCTTGACCGGTCTTATTGCTGGCACCGAATGCAGTGAGCACAAACGGTAATGCCGAACCAATCACAGCGCCGATATTTATCAGCAGACTTTGCACGGAATAGCCAAGGTTACGTTGTTTCTCCGGTGTCATGTCGGCTACCAAAGCCCTGAACGGCTGAAACGTTACATTAAATGACCCGTCCATCAGGGCCAGCATCACTGCGCCGAAAATCAAAGCACCAACGCTGCCGACCTGGATAATATAAGGCGCATTAGGCATTAAAAACATTGCGAGCATGGAAACGAGCGCACCGGCTAAAATAAAAGGCGATCGCCTGCCAAGCCTCGTCCAGGTCTTATCACTTGCCGCGCCTACCAGCGGCTGCACGAGCAAACCCATCGTTGGAGCCACCAGCCAGAACAGCGATAAGGAATGAAGATCCGCTCCCAGGTTGGAAAGTATCCTGCTTGCATTTGCATTCTGCAGCGCGAAGCCAAACTGCACACCTAAGAATCCGAAACTCACATTCCAGATTTGCCAAAAGGTCAATTGTGGTTTTCCCGCATGCTCCTGACTCCTGTTAACTTGGTTATCCGCCATAACAATTATTTCGTTTGCTGTTTGAGAGGGTTGCTTAACCTGATCTTATTTATTTCGCCGGTATTGCTTTCAGCACCTTGTATTCGAAAGGTGCGAATTTTATTTTATCTGAAACGCTCCACGACTCACCGGTAAATGCATTGTTAAACTGCCGGCCGCTCAGCTCTTTTGGCATTGCCACAGCTGCTTCTTTATTGCGCACATTCACCATCACCACCATCATCGAGTCATTCATGGAACGTGTATACACGAGGATATCTTTACTTTCCGTGGCAATGTATTGCACACTTCCCACCTTCAGTATATCACTGGTTTTATACAAGTGAATAACATCCTTATAGAATTGCCGGAGATCGCCATTGGCCGTCCAGTCGATATTGTATTTCTCAAACAGGTTGATGCGCGTACCATAACCTACTTCCTGCCCGTTGTACAGCAGCGGAACACCGGGCAGCATCACCAGTGCAACAAAAGCGGCTTTTGCTCCTTCAGCCGACTGAAATTTAACTGCCGGCACATTGTCCCAACTGTTTTCATCATGGTTATCAGAGAAGCGGATAGGTCTGTAGCTGGATGGATAGCCGCTTTTCTCCTTTGCCAATATTGTATCAACGGCACTGACAGGCCGTTTGCCATTCCATACTTGTTTAATTGCCGAATACATCTGCCATCCGTAAGTCATATCAAATCCGCTGTCATACAACTTTGGATCATCTCCTTCCGCAAGCATCATCACCGGCCGGCTTTTGCGCAGTTCTCCAATGCATTCTTTCCACCAGTCAAACGGCACTTCTCCGGCCACATCACAACGATAACCATCAATATTGAAACTGTCAATCCAGTATTTCATAGATCTGATCATCTCTTGCCGCAAGGCAGGGTTGTCGTAATTCAGATCTGCCACATCAGTCCAGTCCGGCACCGGCGGAATCATCTTACCGGTGGAATCCTTAGTGTACCAGTCGGGATGATCTTTCACCCATGCATTGTCCCAGGCGGTATGATTAGCCACTTCATCTATTATGATGAAGAGTCCTTTCGCATGCACCGAATCCACGAGTCGTTTAAAATCCGCTTTGGTTCCGTAATCCGGATTGACAGCATAGTAATCGCTGATGGAATAAGGGGATCCGTACGTTCCCTTTTTTTCAATTTGCCCGATTGGCTGAATAGGCATGAGCCAGATGGTATTGATGCCAAGGTCTTTCAGTTCATCCAGTCTCGCCGTTACGGCATTGATGGTTCCTTCATTCGAGAAATTGTGAATGAAAAGTTCATACATCACTATATCGCTCACTGCGGGAATTGCAGGAATAACCTTTTCCGGCGCGGTATTTTTTTCCACGTTGCTTTTGCATGAAAAGAGTACGATGGAAAACATGCACAGTGCACAGATGGAGAAAATATTGACTGGTTTTGATTTCATTCAGCGGAATTTTTTGGTACAGTATGCAAAAGAGCTTTGCATCTCACAAGATGCAAATTTTCGATGATTTGGATGCTGCAGGGCAAGAATGATATTTTTCGGGAAGAGGGATCAGCCATTACATTACATTGCACGATGCGGTAATTAAAACCCTTATCTATCCTTCACACCTGCTGCACCCAGGTTAACCTGTCATTGTTTCCATTGCGTCTGCTTTTAAACCTTCCTTTTCCGCGAGGTGTTTATTCTCTATCTTTGCGCCCTTATTTTTTATGCCGGTAAAAAATTCCAGCCAACAACCCGTCTCCGCTTTACCTCCCGAGAGTCAGCCTGATCTTGAAAACCTGGAGGTGCTGGGCGCCCGCGTTCATAACCTCAAAAATATTGATGTAAAGATTCCGCGAAACAAGCTGGTTGTCATTACCGGTATCAGCGGCAGCGGCAAATCTTCGCTGGCATTCGACACTATTTATGCCGAAGGGCAACGCCGCTACATGGAGAGCTTTTCATCGTATGCCCGCCAGTTTTTGGGCGACCTGGAACGGCCCGATGTTGATCAGATTACAGGCCTCAGCCCGGTCATCTCCATTGAACAGAAGACCGTCAATAAAAATCCGCGTTCCACGGTCGGAACGATCACGGAAATTTATGACTTCCTCCGCCTGCTGTTTGCGCGCGCCGGTGAGGCTTATTCATACGAGTCGGGCGAGAAGATGATCCGTTATACGGAAGAACAGATCATCGAACACCTGGAACAGCATTTCGCCGGAGAGAGAATCATGTTACTGGCGCCGCTTGTAAGGGGCAGAAAAGGGCACTACCGTGAATTGTTTGAACAGGTGCGTAAGCAGGGATACCTCAAGGTGCGTGTAGATGGCGTGATCACTGAAGTGAAAGATAAAATGCAACTCGACAGGTATAAGGTGCATGATATCGAACTGCTGATTGACCGGCTGGAAGTAAATGAAAAATCAACGGAGCGGCTGAAAAAATCAGTGGCGCTTGACTTGAAGATGGGGAAGGGATTGATCATGGTGGTGATGGCGGATGATGAAAGCAGGGCGCAAAGCTTCAGCAAGACGCTCATGGATCCCTTAACAGGCATCTCTTACGAGGAGCCTTCTCCCAATACTTTTTCCTTTAACTCACCTTACGGGGCATGTCCGCATTGCAAAGGACTGGGTTTCGTGCTCGAGATCAACCGGCAGGTGATCATTCCTGACGAATCAAAAAGCATTAATGACGGCGGTATCATACCACTGGGAGAAGTGCGTGATAACTTTTTATATCAGCAGGTGCGGGCAATAGCTGCCAAATACAAATTCACACTGGCCACACCCGTTAAAAAAATTCCGAAGGAAGCGATGAACATGATCCTTTACGGATCAAAGGAAGAAAAGGTGGATGTGTCACTCAACTTCGACACCATCGAACAGACTTATGCTACCGGTTTTGAAGGTGTGGTGAACATGATCTACCGTTACTATCGCGATACTTCATCAGACGGCTTGCGCAGGTGGGCCGAAGAATTTATGGATGCGGTGCCATGCCCAGAATGCCACGGCACCCGGTTGAAAAAGGAGTCGCTCTTCTTCCGCATCGCCGAAAAAAATATTGCGGAGCTTTCGGCGATGAGCATTGCCGAGCTGCAGCAATGGTTCAGCATGGTGGAGGATCATTTAACAGAAAGACAGTGGAAGATCGGACGGGAGGTAATAAAAGAAATCCGTTCACGCATTGGTTTTTTGATGGATGTAGGCCTGGAATATCTTGCCCTCGACCGTCCTTCCCGCTCTTTATCCGGTGGCGAATCGCAGCGCATCCGGCTGGCAACACAAATCGGTTCTCAGCTCGTCGGCATCACTTACATACTGGATGAACCGAGCATCGGGCTGCATCAGCGCGACAATCAGCGCCTGATCAAAGCCCTGAAGGAACTTACCGGTGTCGGCAACAGTGTGCTGGTGGTGGAACATGATAAAGACATCATGCTCGCAGCCGACCATGTGATTGATCTCGGCCCGGGCGCCGGTGAACATGGAGGTTTTATTGTTTCTGAAGGGCCTCCTGCAGCGTTTAATACACAAACCACTTTAACGGTAGACTATCTTACCGGAAAAAAGATGATCAGCGTGCCGCTGCAAAGACGGCAGGGTAACGGTCAGGTGCTGCACCTGGCAGGCGCAAAAGGCAATAACCTGAAGGATGTTTCCGTCAGTTTTCCTTTGGGTAAACTGATCTGCGTAACCGGCGTTTCAGGCAGCGGCAAATCCACACTTATCACCGAAACACTGTATCCGATCCTCAACCAGTATTTTTATACATCCAGAAAAAAACCACTGGAATACCGCGCGGTGGAAGGACTGAAACAGATCGATAAAGTGATCGAGATTGATCAGTCGCCGATTGGCCGCACGCCACGGTCCAACCCGGCAACCTACATATCTGTATTTTCCGATATCCGCGACCTGTTTGCACAACTGCCCGAATCAAAAATCAGGGGTTACAAGACAGGCCGTTTTTCGTTCAACGTAAAAGGAGGCCGTTGTGAAGCATGTCAGGGCGGTGGCATGAAACTTATTGAGATGAATTTTCTTCCTGATGTATATGTGGAGTGCGAAAAATGCATGGGTAAGCGTTATAACCGCGAAACACTGGAAGTTCGCTATCGCGGAAAATCAATCAGCGATATACTGGAAATGACGGTGGACGACGCTGTAGTGTTTTTTGAAAACATGCACAAGATTCACCGGAAGATAAAAACCATGCAGGATGTAGGCCTCGGCTATATACGTTTAGGGCAGCAGGCTACAACGCTCAGTGGTGGTGAAGCACAACGTGTTAAATTATCAACCGAACTCTCTAAAAAAGATACCGGCCAAACCTTTTATATTCTTGATGAGCCTACTACCGGTTTGCATTTTGAAGACATCCGGGTGTTAATGGAAGTGCTGAACAAACTGGTTGACAAAGGCAATACAGTACTCATCATCGAACATAACCTTGATGTCATCAAACTGGCCGACTATGTAATTGACCTTGGTCCCGAAGGCGGAAATGCCGGAGGATACATTATCGCCGAAGGCACACCGGAAGATATCGCTGCAAACAGCAAGAGCATTACCGGCAAGTTTCTGCAAAGGGAACTGCATTAAATTATCTAAAGTGGTAAAATTATATGTGATGCCTTATCATCACTATCCCGCCTGCTTAACCATACAGGAAACCCTTTCAGTTAAGGCAAATGTGGCTGCGAAACAACAGCACGTCCGCTCAGCTTTGTACCATCATTTACCAGTGATCATTCTATATTACTTTGATTTTTGATCATGCAGAGTTAGCGCAGATTTATCTACATTTGAATTTCAGAAAAACAACCTCCTGATTGAAACGGATTCTTGGACTGCTGTGGATTGTGGCAAGCATTTCTTCCTGTAAGGTTTTTTATCCTGACCGTCTTTTTAAAACCGGCAAAGACTTCCCGGTGGTATCAGCTGATTCGCTGCAGGTGCCGAAAGAATATGTGATCCGGCCGGGCGACCTGCTGGCTATCGGCGTATTTTCCAACAACGGCTATGAGCTGGTGGATGTGATCAGTGATAATAACGGATCGGTGTCGGCCATCAACTATGTGGTGAAGGAGAATGGTTACGTAATGCTGCCGATGCTCGATTCTGTAGCGATTACCGGGCTCTCGCTCAGCAATGCGGAAAAATTATTACAGCAGCTGTACAGCTACTACTTTGTGAATCCGTTTGTACGGGTGGATGTCACCAACCGGCGCGCCTATGTTTACCGTGGCCGGCAAGGCGCCAATGTGGTGATACTGGATAAAGAAAACATGAACCTGCTGGAAGTGCTTGCCAAAGCCGGAGGTATGCCCTCCTTCGGAAAAGCTGACCGCATCAGGGTCTTACGGGGCGACCCACAGCATCCGGTTGTTTTTGATGTAGACCTGTCAACCGTTGAAGGCATGATGCAGGCTAACCTCCGCGTAGAAGCCAATGACATCATTTACATTGATGCCAAGCTTGGCACCAATGACGTACTGTACCAGATAACACCGGTACTCACACTTATTTCCACCGTGCTGGTGATTTACACAACCATTATTGCAATCAATGGACAATGATAACCTGAGCAGCAGCGAACGAAGGACCATTCTCAGCCCCGTGCAGAGAATGCTGGGCGAGGATTTCAATCCTGCGCTGTTGCTGATCATGATCCGCAAGAGTTTTATCTGGTGCGTCATCATCCTGCTGATCACCACTTCTTCCGCACTGATCTACCTTCGTTATACGCCACCCACCTACGAGGTGAATGCTTCGCTCATCGTGAAAGCCATCAATACCGCGCAGGCGCTTGACATTCAGAACAGCCTTTTCCAGCAGAAAAACAGCAACCTCGACATTGAGAAAGATATCCAGATCATGAAGTCGAGCGTGATCATTGACCGCGTGATTGATTCCCTGCCGCTGCAGGTGAGTTATTACCGGTCAGGCAATATCCTCAATGAAGAAATGTATAAAAACAGCCCGTTTATTATTCAGGCCACCATCAATGATCCTTCTTATTATGACCGCCCGGTCAATTTCAGGATTGTATCCACAGAAAAATTTCAGCTCGACTATTCAGCTGATGGCAGGGAAAGTTATGAGACCTACGATTTTAATAAACATTACACCACACCGGCATTTGATTTTACCGTCACGCTGAATCTTCCCGTTTTCAACAGGGAAGCGGCTACCTTTCTTGAATCCAACTTCTTCTTCACCATTAATAACAGGAACACGATTTACAGCAGTATACGCGGCGCCTTGCAGGTGGCTCCTTCCGCACCTACCATCGGCCTGCTGATGCGCAACCAGAAGCCGCAGAAGGCAGCCGATATCGTCAACAGGGTGTGCGAGGAATTTATTCAATACGATAAAGAAAAGAAAACCGAAAGTGCCACACTCATACTGGAGTTTATTGAATCACAGGTTGATTCCATCAGCAACGACCTGCGGAGGTATGAAGATGAAATGACTGCATTCAAACAGGCCAATGGCATTTCAATAAGTTCCATCGAACAGGATCTGAATACACAGCTCAAAGAACTCAAGGCAAAACAGGATGCACTGAGTCTTGAATATTCCACGCTGGAATACTATCGTAAATATTTTATTCAATACCAGGATTCAACAAGGCTGCTGGCCGGCATCGTGGATTCCCGTTACCTGGCACTCAGCCAGAATATTATCCGGCTCGATGAGTTGCAGACACAACTGAAAGAAAAACTGCTCAAACTTTCACCCAACAATCCTGAAATCACTAATCTCAATACGCAGATAGCGGAAGTAAAAAAGAACTTACTGCAGAGTGTCCTGAACTCTCAGAATGAATTGCGGGAGAAGAGTGGTGAGGTGGATAAGGAAATAGCACATTACCTCGGCGATTATTCCAATGTGCCCGGCATCCAGGCACAATACCTTCGCCTGTCGCGGCTGAGTGACCTGAAAGAAAAATATTACCTGCTGCTGCTGGATAAGAAATCTGCATTCAGCATCACCAAAGCCGGATTCGTTTCAGATTATACGATTCTGAAAAAAGCGGATGTTCCTACCAAACCCATTTTCCCGAACTCACCGCTGATCAAACTGGTCGGGCTGGTATCGGGACTGCTGGCCTGCCTGATTCTAATTGTTGCCCGCTACCTGCTGCACCATAAGATCCTTTCCATCTCAGAAATCAGCCGTTACACCAATGCAGGCATCCTGGGAGTGATCCCAAAATACCTGCAGGCCATGGATGTTTCCCAGCTGGTGGTGAATAAGAGCCCTAAATCGGTGCTGTCGGAATGTTTCCGTTCCATGCGCACCAACCTTGAATTCATCTCGCCCACAAAATCAAATCCGCAGCTGCTGGCTGTCACTTCTACGGTGGCCGGTGAAGGCAAAACATTTATAGCCGTAAACATGGCAGGCATCATGGCCGTTGGCGGAAAAAGAGTGATCCTGCTGGATTTTGACCTCCGGAAACCGCAGTTGCATAAGGCTTTTCATGTAGATAATCAGCGCGGGGTCAGCACCATCCTGATCGGCAAGTTCAGCCCAGAAGACTGCATTCATCATTCCGAATGGGAAAACCTCGATTTCATTACATCGGGCCCTTTACCACCCAATCCGGCGGAATTTATCGGATCAAAAAAAACAGATGAGCTGATTGAAAAGCTCAAAGAAACATACGATGTAGTGGTGATTGATACGCCTCCCGTGGGTATCGTAACTGATGCGCTGCACCTCATTAAAAAAGCTGATGTGCCGTTGTATATCTTGCGGGCAGATTACTCCAGCCGTAATTTTCTGAATAACGTGAACTACCTGGTGAACGATCATGGCATCAGCAAGCTCTCTATCGTGCTGAATGATATGGGTGAAGGTGCCTCCATGTACACCTACAATTACGGTTATGGATATGGTTACGGCTACGGTTACGGAGGATACGGATCGCGCAGCTACGGTTATGATTATTACGCTGATGACATGCAGGGGAAAAAGAGTTTCTTGGGACGCATGTTTTCATTTGTGAAGTCATTGTTTTGAGTAAAACACCATTTTGTGAATCTGAACGGGGAAAGTTTCTTTTTTTACGCCGCCTGCGCCTGTTTTTTCGCGCTCGCCATTATCTTTTCAGCACTGACCAATGGCTTGTTGCTGAAGTTTTCGCGAACACTCGGCGACCGCAATGAACAACATCGCCATGTAATACGCTGGACATCTCAGGTGAAACCTTCCGTGGGCGGATTTTCTTTTTACATTCTGTTCCTCATCTCCCTGTCACTCTACGGGCTTTTCAATTTTTCGGGTAATCAATATCTGAATGAACACCTGTTGGGGCTGGTTTTTTCCGTAACACTCGGGTTTCTGATCGGACTGGCTGACGATGCGTATAACACCTATCCCTGGCTTAAATTTTCAGGTCAGTTGCTGTGCGGATTATTCCTCGTAATTACGAATACCATGATTCAGGCTACCGGCATCTACCTGCTTGATGTGCTGATTACGCTCATTTGGGTAGTTGGTATCATGAATTCCATCAACATGCTCGACAACATGGATGGCATCTGTGCCACCATTTCCCTGGGCATACTCTTTTCCTGCCTGCTGGCACTGATGATCGGCAGCAACCTGTATTCATTTTATACCGTGCTGCTGCTCGGTGTATCCGGCGCCCTCGCAGGATTCCTGGTGTTCAACTGGCATCCTGCCAACATCTATATGGGAGATACCGGCAGTCAGTTCCTCGGTGCATTTATTTCTGCGGTATCCATTCAGTTGTTATGGACGTACCACGATGTAAATGGCCCTGCCTTTCAGTTCAGGCAATTTCTTATCCCGCTTATTGCTTTTACGGTACCATTGATCGATACCACCACCGTATTTATCCGCCGCATCGCCCGCGGTCAGTCTCCCTTCGTTGGCGGCCGCGATCATATCTCCCATCATTTCGCTTATGCCGGACTGAGTGACCGTCAGGTGATTTATTTACTGGGCGGTGTTTCATTTTTGTCGGCCTTGCTTACTGCTATCCTTATACGCTTCAACCAGGATTCTTCCTCCCTGCTTACTGTTTTGTTTTATGGCTACTTTCTAACGCTGTTTGTCATCGTGCAACACTATTATAACGTGGGAAAAAGAAAAGAAAAACAACGGCATAACGCCACCACGGCAAGCAGCTCATCCGTTCCCGTCCTGCACTGAACAGCAGCAGATCATTATTTATTTCCTGATATTTTCATAATTATGCGGAAATAGATTTTTACTTTTCACTATGGATCATCAGGAGCTGCCAATTACACCGGAACTGGTAAACCGGATAAAACAACTACAGGAAAAATATGAGTTGATGGGACAGGACATGCATTCTTACCTTGAAGGATTGCTGTACCAGGACTATCTCAAATACTGGGACTACATCAACCTCGATGCATTGCTCAGCCTGCAGCATCCGCGTACTACATTTCCGGATGAGCAGACTTTTATCATTTACCATCAGATTACCGAACTCAACTTCAGGCTTATCAGGAATGCCATTGAACTGATCACCGGCGATCCGTCACCTTCCGCCGCTTTATTCATCAAGCAGTTGAAAAGAGTCAATAACTATTTTGAGCTGCTGAAGAATTCCTTTTCCATCATGTATGACGGCATGGACCGAGAACAATTTCTCGCTTTCAGGATGGCCTTGCTGCCTGCCAGCGGTTTTCAAAGCGGCCAGTACCGTATTATAGAGTTCTATGCCACCGATGTCCGCAACCTCGTTCACTATTCAAAAAGAGAAGAATGCAAAGACGACGATGAACCCGCATCATTGTTGCCACATCTCTATTGGCGCCGTGGAGCCATGGAACTTGCCACCGGAAGAAAGACGCTGATGCTGCGGCAGTTTGAAGAAAAATATGACACTTCCTTTTTATTCATCGCCAATGATTACCGCCACAAAAATTTACGCAGGAAATACGCAGCCCTGCCGGAAGCTGAACGAAACAATACAACGCTTATTGAAGTGCTTCGCCGCTTTGATCAGCTCGCTAATGTCGAATGGCCATTGGTTCATTTCCGCACTGCAGCACGTTACCTCGACCGGCAGCCGGATCAGATAGCCGCTACCGGCGGTACCAACTGGAAAGATTATATGCCGCCGAAAAATCAGCTGATTATGTTCTTTCCTGAATTGTGGAGTGAAGAAGAAAAAGAAAACTGGGGAAGGAATGTGAGCCGGGAGATCATTGGCATTTAGCCATCTCCGCTGTCATATACGCTGAAGAAATTCACAAAGGTTCATCACTGCGGATTACCGGTCGGCGGCACACTACTCCATTCCGCAATACATTTCAGTTCAATGGCAATGGGAGTCGGCAGCGAATTAATTTCCACGGTCGTTCGGCAAGGCTGATTGTCTTTGAAGTATTCTGCGTACAACTTGTTAAAAGTTGCAAAATCATCCTTCATATTGGTGAGAAAGACCGTTACATCAATCAATTGATTCCAGCTGCTGCCCGATGCTTCGAGCACGATTTTCACATTATGAAAAACAGCATGGCACTGCGCGGCAATATCATAGCTTACCAGCGTGCCCTCCGTATCATATTCATTTCCCGGTATCACATTTGTGCCCGCTGTTCTTGGTCCGATGCCACTGAGAAAAAGCAGGTTGCCCGCCTTTCTCGCATGCGGATAAAGTCCGACCGGTTGCGGCGCGTTGGCGGTAGATATTTTTTCACTCATGCAATTCAGTATTTATGATGTATGCGTACCGGTTCCGATCAATGCCATTTCAAAAAATAAAAATCCTGGTTCATCCTGCCCGCTGTTCACAACAGGTATCTTGCTGATGCACATATAAGTGCAGCAGGCCAGCTATTTCTCCTTAGCGCCATTCCACCTGCTGAATCCGCCTTCCAAATTGTAGATTTCTTTAAATCCTTTTTCCGCCATCATGGACGATGCTTTCGCTGAACGTCCGCCACTCGCACAGTACACGAGGTAGGTTTTGTTTTTGTTAAGTGTATCCAATGCCGAGGCAAATCCCGGAGCATTATAATTCATGAGCACAGCATGCGGAATATGGCCTGCAGCATACTCTTCCGGCGTACGCACATCTAGTATTACGGTATTCTCCTTTTTCATCTGCGCGGCAAAAAAATCATTGCCCGCATCTTGATATTTGCCTGCCGGAGTCTGGCTGCAGGCAGCAAAGGAAATCAGCAGCAGCATTGAAAAAAAATGTTGTTTCATCACGCTTGTCTTTTTTTAAATGGTTGAAGCATTTGTTTGAAAAATGAAGCCGGATAAAATTCCGACCGTTCGAATCCCAAAGGTTCATCACGCCCGCTTTGCGGCCAGTGTACGGTATGAAATAGATAATCCCAGCAGCTCAAAGTTAATCCAAAATTTACACCGTAACGGGCCGGCAATTCTTTAGCATGATGCCAGATGTGCATCTGCGCACTGTTAAAGAGATATTTGAGCGGGCCCATGGGCAGTCTTACATTCGAATGATTGAGATGACCAATGGCCAGCGTAAAGATGTGCACCAGGATAAAGTCATTGATGCCAAAACCTATCATCGCCAGCGGAATGTATTCAATGGTTCTGTACACCACCGTTTCCATCCAGTGAAAGCGCAGATGAGCAGCAAAACCCATTTGTTCCACGGAATGATGCACTTTATGAAACTCCCATAACCAATCCACACGATGCAGTAAACGGTGTACATTCCAGTCAATAAAATCCTTCACCACAAGCAATACCATCAATTGCAGCCAGACAGGCCACGATTGGATATTGATGGCCACGAGGTTGGTCCAGCCAAACAAACCGATAAAATCAGCAAAGAACTGTACGCCGATATTGGAAAGCGCGTTATATCCTATCAGTGAAAAAAGAAAGAAATTAAAAAACATATAAAATCCATCAAGCCAGAAATCCTTGCGGATGACCGGCTGATCTTTTCTCCAGGGAAAAAGCATCTCCAGTAACCAGCAGCAAAGCGAGAGGCCAATCAGCCAGTAAAAATAGTTATGCCATGAAGGATGCAGTATCTCACCGGTCAGGTAATTCCAGTAACCGGTAAATGAAGTGCAGAAGATATTCCAGTAGTTGTTCATCGGTTAAACAGATATCGGGATGCAGGCCATGCCCTTCATTTTCTTAGGAAAATATTGCGGGCTGTAAAATTACCGCATGGCGGTTACCCCGCAATAAATTATGTTGCTGTTCAGTTGATTAATTTTGTGCAAAACATTTAATGTTGAAATCTCTGCTTTTCAGTTGCCTGTTATTACTCAGTTTTGTCGACGCAGTGCCTGCACAGCCTGCTCCTGACCAGTCAAAATTACGCCTGAGCACGGAAATGAAAGAACCTGCCAACGCCACCATTGATGATTATCTTGGTGAAGATGAAAACGGCTTTTATATTCTGCGGAAAAAAATAAATAATTCCGCAGCCGGATTTTTTGGCACCACCGTTGGATTCATCGTTGAATCATATGGTAATGACCTCAAGATGAGAAAACGACAGGAACTGGCACCAGGTGTTAATGGCATGGTGGCTGAAATGGATATGGTGAAGTATCTGGATGGCCACCTGCTTGCCTGCTTTACATATGTGAACAGAAAAGAGGAAAAGACAGAGCTTTACTATCAGTTCATTGATAAGAAAACGCTGTTACTGACAGGAACACCTGTAAAGATTGCCGCTATTGCTTACAATTCCCGCAGCAGGCAGGGCGAATTCAGGTATCAGCTGCCTGCCGATAAGAGCAAGATCGCCATCATCGCAGCATTGCACGATGAAAAGCAGTTAAAAGAAACATTCACCACCCGTGTATTTGATGGCAGCATGAAATTGCTTTGGTCGAAAGACATCACACTGCCCTATGAAAGCGAGCTTTTTAACCGGGAAAAACTCTTGCTTGATAATAAAGGAAATATTTACCTCAGCGGCAGGTTGTACTTTGAGAAATTAAAAGAGAAACGCAATGGCATGGCTAACTATGCCTATAAGATACTCGCTTACCGTGATAGCGGATCGGTGGCCAAGGAATATGATATATCAGTGCCGAATCAGTTTATTACGGATGTTGGTTTTAATATTACCCGCGATGATAAGCTGGCCGTCGCCGGATTCTATTCCACACAGGGTACCTATAGCATCAAAGGCATTTCATTCACACTGATCAATGCCGCTACCGGCAGCATCATCAGGCAAGGCACTAAACCTTTTGATGCTTCGTTTCTCGAACTTTTTTCCAGGAGCCAGGTAGATAAAAAGGATGCGGAGCTTTACAGCTACGACCTCGACAACATCATCATCCGTTCCGATGGCGGCGTACTGCTGCTGGCAGAACAATATTTTGTGGAGTCGCGTACCACCCGTTATTACACGGGAAGCACCTACACCACGCGTACAACTTATTATTTTAACTACAATGATGTGATGGCCATCAATATCAATCCTGATGCATCTGTCGCTTGGGCCACTAAAATTCCCAAACGGCAGGTGACAACCGATGATGGAGGTTACTACTCTTCTTATGCTTATGCCGTTGGCGGTGATAAGATTTACCTGCTCTTCAACGACAATCCGGACAACCTCCTGGTTACCGATCCTTCGAAGGTGGCAAAATATTCGGGTGTCAAACGATCTGTTGCCACCCTCGTAACCATAGGTGCTGACGGCAAGTGGAAGAAGAGCTTACTTTTCAGCAACCAGGACCAGGGTGAAATACTGCGACCGAAAGTTTGCGAACAGGTTGCTGACCGCCAGTTTTTTCTTTATGCTGAAAAAGGAAAAAACTATGTGATCGGGAAAGCGGATCTATAGCTTCACGCACACATTCTTGGCTTCCGTAAAAAAGCGCATCGCTTCATTACCGCCTTCGCGTCCTACTCCTGAATTTTTCATGCCGCCAAAAGGGGTGCGTAAATCACGGTGCAGCCAGCAGTTGATCCAGATGATGCCGCTTTGTACCTGCGCCGCTACGCGGTGTGCACGCGTGAGGTTTTCCGTCCAGATGCTTGCGGCCAGGCCGTACATGGTGCTGTTGGCGAGTTCTAATGCTTCAGCTTCTGTGTCAAAGGGCATGATGGTGACAACAGGGCCGAATATTTCTTCCTGGTTGGTCCGGCAATGCCAGGGCAACCCTTCAATAATGGTTGGTTCAATAAACCATCCATGCTTGCAACGGCCTTCCGGGTTCACCACTTTTCCGCCGCATAAAACAATTCCACCTTCTTCTCTTGCAAGGTTGATATGATAGTTGATCTTATCAAAATGCTGACGGGAAACAATGGCACCGATCTGTGTTGCTGCCTCCAGCGGATCGCCCACTGTCAGCGCCCGCGTTGCCGCCACAAATGCAGATTTGAATTTTTCATAAAGCGGCCTTTCAATCAGTATCCTGGAACCACACAGGCAGATCTCACCCTGGTTGCTGAAAGAAGACAGCAAGGTGGTGCGTAACATTTTATCAAAATCGCAATCCGCGAAGATGATATTAGGATTTTTGCCGCCCAGTTCCAGTGAAAGTTTTTTGAACATTGGCGCCGCAACGGATGCAATCTCTTTTCCTGCTCTCGTGCTGCCGGTGAACGAAATAGCTTTGATGCCCGGATGACTGACTATAGCGGCACCGCAATTCGGCCCGTTGCCATGCACAATATTCAGCACTCCTGCGGGCAAACCTGCTTCCATGCAGATCTTCGCCAGCTCATAACCCGTCATCGGTGTTACTTCGCTGGGCTTGGCGATCACACAATTGCCCGCGGCAAGGGCAGGAGCAATTTTCCAGGTAAATAAATAGAGCGGCAAATTCCATGGTGAAATACATCCGACTACTCCGATCGGTCGCCGTAGTGTATAATTAATTGCGCTGTTTTCCATGTGATGCGATTCACTGGGAAACTGCAATACGGCAGTCGCAAAAAAACGGAAGTTGGATGCGGCACGCGGAATATCCAGCGTGGCAGCCAGTTTCTTCGGCTTGCCATTGTCTGTGGATTCCACCTCAGCCAGGCAATCATTCTTCTCGTCAATCATATCCGCTATCCGGAGCATTATCCGGCAACGCTCTTCAGCAGGCATGTTGCTCCAGCTGTCAAATGCAGTTACAGCGGCAGATACTGCCAGTTCCACATCCGCTTCTTCCGAATCCGGCACCTGTGCATACACTTCACCTATGGCAGGATGATAGTTATCCAGGTATTTTTTTGAAACGGGATCCACCAATTGTCCATTGATGTAATTTTTTATCTGGAACATGATCGTGAATATGTTATGACATCAAAGGTAAGCAGGATGCAGCAGCTTTGAACCATACGGCCATGTTGATGCAAATCCCCTGCGCAATATGATTTTCAGGAACCGATTCGCATCGCTGCAGCAAACAATCTGCTGTAATACGCGGCACTAAATCATGGCGCCTGTATTTGCATGAAACGCCACCCGCATACCTCAAAAATACATGGGGAAACTCCTGCCGGAATTTCCCCATGTAAAAAAATCAACTCCTCTTTTACAGGCTGATCGGGTACACCGCACCATTGATGGTGATCGTTGCCTTATTATCACATTCACCATCTCCATAGTCGAGTATCCTGGCCGGGGATCCTTCATGCACGGTTTCCACGGTACCACTTACAATCCACGGGCAGAACTGCACCTGTAATGGATTGGTAATGGTTACGGTAAATGCATTTCCGTTACGGTCGACGCCTGAAGCGCCACCTGTAATCAGGTAAACGTCATCAAAGGGCGGCAGTGTGGAAGATCCTTCAGTCCACTCACGGTCGCGTGTTGATTGCCACGTGATAGTTTCACCGCTGTAAAGCGTTACTGTTGCCGCGGAAACGACCACGGAAAAATGCAGGTTACCATTCGCATTGAGGCCTTCGTTAGTAATCGTCTTCACATAATCGTGTTTGTTCATAGTGGAGGCGGAATAACCAGCATAATAATCTGAGGTTACCACGGTGATAACGGTTCCGGCTTCGCGGTAGCCGCCACTCCACGTTGCAGTGATTTTCCCCTGGCGGAATTTATTATCCCAGTTCACACACTGGCACGGTACCGGCCCGAAATCTATGGTAATGGTTTTCAAGGCATCCACTGTATCCACGGTAATGGTGGCACAAGGTGAAAAGAGAGAATCTTCCATCGTCTCCTGTGTACCGTCGGGCTTGCCTACGCCATAGCTCTCCGCTACAGCATTAATGGCATCAATCACCTTGCCGGATTCACCCTCCGCAAGTGCATTATCTGTGGCAGCGGTGGTGTCTGTATTATTATCGTCCTTTTGACAGGATAACATCATGTTGCTCACAAGCAATGCAAGCACAATGGAAAAAAAATGAATGCTTCTCATCTTGACTGATTTGTTTTGGTGAGGAATGATTTAACTATTGGCAGCCGGAAATATTGTGCTGCCGGAATTCCATGTACAGACAATAACCATACCTGAAGGTTTAAAATCCGGGCAAGGAAAATTATTTGGCGATGATCCAGCTCTCAGGATTCAGCAGTGTAGTACCCTTCCATATTTCCAGGTGAACAGTGGCTTCACCACTTTCATTGGTAAAAACTGTACCGATGGACTGCTTGGTTTCCACTTCCTGGTTGGCTTTCACCTTTACGGAAGCGAGGTTGCTGTAAACAGTATAATATTCTCCATGCTTGATCAGCACGCCTTTGTGGTAGCCCGGATTGGAGATAATGCTGACAACGGTTCCTCTAAAAACAGCTCTTGCGTCTGCGCCAGGCACGGTCTTAATGTCCACACCGTTATTCTTCGTCATCACATTTTCAAGTATGGCATGTTCATGTTCGCCAAACGTTTCCGTTATTTCGCCTTTCGAAACCGGCCATGGCAGTTTGCCCTGATTGGATGCAAAGCTTGCTGAAAGGGCAGCCGCTTCCGGCGTCAGTCCCAGTGATGCACCCGTGGAAGACTTGCCGGACGCCGTGCCGTTTTTCTTTTTCGATTCTTCGATCTCCTTCCGAATCAGATCGGCAATTTGCTTTTTCAACTGCTCCTGTTCCTTTTTCTTTTTCGCCAGGGCTGTCTTCAGTTGTTTTTCCTGGCTGCTGAATGATTTCGCCAGTTTATCTTTCTCTGCTTTTTCTCTGGCCAGTTTTTTCTTCTGGTCTTCCTGCTCGGTAAGCACCTGTTTCTTAGCGGTGCGCTGCACTTTAAGCTGCGACATTTTTTTCGCCAGGTCTTTTTGCGTGGTACGGATCAGTTCTGCCTGCATGCGGCGGTATGCACTGTAGCGTTTAATATACTTCAGTCGGATAAATGCATCATTAAAATCTTTTGCTGAAAAAAGAAACAACAATTTGTCGTACGCGCTCCGGTGCTTATAGGCATAATACACCATGTTGGCGTAGTTCGCTCTTAAGGTATCAAGGTCGCGGTCGAGTGCTCTTACTGTTCTCACCTTTGCAGTCAGTTCCCGGTCTATCTGGCTGATCTGGCTGTTGTAGTTTCCGATAAGTTTTTCACGTGTCTTAATCTGTTTTTTTAATGCTGCAAGCTGGCTGAGGTTGGCATTCTTCGATTTTTTTGTCTGATCCAGCTGCTGCTGCATTGTTTCAATCTCCTTCAGCAATTGTTCCTTCTTCTTTTCGAGGTCGTCTTTATTTGTTTGCGCAGTGGTTGCTGTTATTGTTGTAAACAGCAACAAAAACACCAGCGAAATCCTGGCAAAGCATAAAAAACGGAAGCCAACTGTTACAGAGGATAAGGCATGCAATTGCCGGCGCGCGCTTGTCCCTTCATCATAACCGGTAGTGACCATAATACTTGATGGATGTTAATCTTTCCCGTTAAAAGGCAGCTTAACAGGTTCGTTGATTCTAATTTTGCTAAAGGTAAGGATGATCTCCATCTGCCGGGGCCGGATCATTTCAATTTTTCTCCACAACGAAAATGGTGAAGTGTATGGTATATCATACTGCCGTTGTGTGATGTTTACACCGGCCATTGTACTGTCGGTGATATGTTGCTCAACAGGGCGAAAATTCCGGTCCACCGCAATGCGGTTCGATTGCATTGCATTTTGCCATTGAAGAATGTAAGCCGAATCGTTTTCTGCCACAACAAATTCCTGTTCACCGATTATCAGGGGAGCACCTGTAATCAGGTCCTGTATCAACGAGAAAGTGACGGGCAAAGAGGTGTACTGATTGAAAATATGATAGTCCGTACTGTACTGTTCATTGTTGATACGGTCTATTATGTGCACCGAATCCTTCGTCATTAACACACGTGCTGCTTCAATGCCAAGCGCAGGAGAGATGGAAACCCAGATGGCACTGTCTTGCCGCATTCTCAGGCTGGCTGTAAACTCTGTTTTGTCGGTTCCCTGCAGCACCTCAACCTTTGCCTTTCCGGTAAACCAATCAAAATAAAACGCGTGCATCCGCACACTGTCCAGCAAGGCTTTGGATGCACTGTTTTTTGCCGTTGCAGCAACCGGCGCTGTGGTGATCTTTGATGTTGTTTCGCAGCCGGCAAACAGCAGGAGGCAGGAAATTGCTGCTGGAATAATTTTAATCATACATTTTTCTGCCGGCAATCTTTCTGTCAATTGTTTCCGATTCCACGTGCTTCTCTTTCGCCTTCATCCAGTATTGCACGGCACCATCCACATCGCCGAGTTTGAAAAGCACATCACCATAGTGTTCCAGCACGGTGCCATCATCAGCGGATCCGTTCTTCAGCGATTTCTCTATCCATTCCTTTGCTGAGGCATATTCGCCGAGTTTATACAGCACCCATCCATAGGTGTCTTCGTATGCCGCCGTATTCGGAGCGAGGTTGTTTGCGCGCTCCGCCATTTTTTTTGCTTCATCCAGCTTCATGCCCCGCAGAGAGAGATAATAACTGTAGTTGTTGAGTACATAAGCATTCTGCGGATCAAAAACCAGGGCCAGTTCATAGCAACTATCCGAAGCAGTAGCATTTTGCAGGCTGAAGTAGGCATCACCCATGAAAGAATACAGTTGTGCAATAAACTGTTTGTCTTCAGAACCCATGGCGGCGGCTTTTCCCAGTGATGCAATAGCATCGCTGTATTTTTTCAACTGCATATTCGCATATCCGTTAAAATAATATGCCATGCCCTGATCAGGAAAGAGCTCAACAGCCCGGTTACTCACCGCCAGCAATGAATCCCTGTTCTGTTCGCGGTCATAGAGAAGCATCACCTGTTGCCATACCATGAAGCGGCTGTTATCAATCTCTAATGATTGCTTGTATTCATCAAGCGCCTCATCAACCTGGTCGTGCTGATAGAGAATGTCGCCCAATAATGCATGCGCCATCGGATCGCCGGGATGGACACTCACCAGCAGTTTGCCCAGCACAAGTGCTTCGGATTTCGCAGCAGTGTCTGTTTGCATCAGCGGCAGGAATGTTGCCAGCATGGAAATTTTCACGTCAGCCTGTAGTTCCGGATTGGCGAAAGCGCGTTCCAGCGCGTCAAATGACTTTTGCTGCTCTCCTTTTTTCCGGTAATAATCCGCCATCACCAGGTTGGCCCTCGGATTATCCGGATCAATGCTGATCATTTGCTGAAGCACCACAAAGGCTTTATCCTCCATCTTGTTAGCCATATAGAGATCCACCAACATGGCATAATACCTGGGTTCATCAGGAAAGGCGGCAATCAGATTGTTCAGTTCATCCGCTGCCTTATCCACCTTGCCCAGCTTAAGCCACATTTTTTCCTTCTCCAGGGAAATATCTTCATTCACACCAAAGCGTGCTTCAATCTTATTGAATACATTGATGGCTTCTTCCGTCTGCCGGTTCTGATCGAGGAAAAAAGCCCAGTTGAACCAGGCATCCGTGTTATCCTGATCAAGCTGCACCATTTGCTGATAGACTTTCACGGCTTCCTTGTAATTGCCAATACCACCCAGCAAGGTGCCATAGAGGTCGAGGTACCAGCTGTTTTCAGGCTGCAGCTTCACGGCCTGCGCAACATAAGCCAGTGCTTCCTGGTATTGCTTCTGTCTGAAAAGAATGGTAGCTGCATCATAAAAAGCAGCATCATTGCCGGGATCAAGACGGATACATTCTTTATACAATCCCATGGCGGCCTGCTCATCACCAAGCAGTTCCATCTTTTTGGCTTCTATCAGCTTCGCTTCGGCTTCACGCAAACGCGCCTCATCAACTGTGGCTTTTGCATCAGGAGCTCCATCCTTAGGAGCTGTTGCAGTTCCCTCTTTGGGCGCAGAACAGGCATGCAGGAATTGTAATCCGGCAATCAGCAGCAGTAACTTAATCGCATTTCCAAGTTTCATTCTTTCTTTTTATACGGGTAATAAACAGGGCGGCTTGCTATCGGTTCACACCGGATTTTTCAATTGAAGAATACCATTGTATTACTACTTAGTATCAGTAACGGCAAAAATCTGTTTTAGTTATGCTTTGCAAAATGAAGGTTCAAACCTACACACAAAAAATGACTCGCATGTCAATCTGCAGTCCTGACAAACCGGCAATTTAAGCAAGCCGGGTATTCCCGGTACAAACAGTCCTCAATCAATAGCGCTTCACTATTTATAAATGCGGCAAACAGGTATTGCTGCAATAATAAGATCTTGGTGAAAACAGGGAAAAGACCGGAATAAAATGCAGGGAAAAGTTCAGTTATCCGTTGAATAATCGCCAACACTCAGTTCATCTATCCTGCCATTGAGTGAAACATGATTGCCCACCATGGAATTTTGCAGGATCCGGTTTTTTATACGGGAATGAGACTGAATGACTGAGTTCCTGATGACTGCATTTTCCACGACCGTTTTTTGTCCGATGGATACATGCGGACCAATCACCGAATTTTTTATCACTACATCGGCGCCTATATAAGTTGGAGGAATGATTGTGGAGTTTTCTATCAATGCTGATTTATCAATAAGCCGTTTGTTTTTTTCATGTTCCAGCACCTGCTTGTTGGTATCCACGGTGGCATCTTTGTTGCCGCAATCAAGCCATTGAGCCACTTCGCCGGGAAACAATTTGAGTCCCTTGTTCTTCATGTGCTCCATCGCAGTAGTAAGCTGGTATTCGCCTTTCTCTTTAATATCATGATCGAGCAGATATTGTAACTCATGCTTCAGGTTTTCACCATCGCGGAAATAGTATATCCCGATAATTGCAAGATTGGAGACGATGACCGGCGATTTCTCAATAAATTCGGAGATGTGGCCTTCCGGGGCGAGCTTCACCACTCCAAATTGCTGCGGATTTTCCACCTTTTGCACCCAGATGACGCCATCGGCATCTTCATCCACTTTAAAATCAGCATAGAATAAGGTGTCGGCGAATGCAATGATGACATGCTCCTTCAGGTGTTCTTTGGCGCATAGGATAGCATGAGCGGTGCCCAAAGGTTCTGCCTGGTGATGGATGGAACATTTGGCGCCGAGGTCATCGGCAATTTTGCACAATCCTTTCTCTGCCTCTTTGCCAAAATCTCCAACCACAAAAGCAATGTGTTCAATTTTGTCTTCACACATTTCGCCCAGATATTCAACGAGCCGCTGAACAATCGGTTTACCCGCTACCGGAATCAGTGGCTTCGGGGTGGTAAGTGTATGTGGCCGCATCCTTTTACCCATTCCGGCCATTGGAACAATTACTCTCATGGTTCACTACTGTATTGCTTGGTTATAAAAACAACTGCTATGATTTTCTGAACAGCCACAGGCTGCCACATCAGATTATTTTATGCCAGTATGCCCGAATCCTCCCGCGCCACGGTCAGTGGCCTCCAGTTCTGTAGTAAGCTGCCATTCTATCCGTTCATACCGTGCGATGATCATCTGCGCGATCCGTTCACCGTTTTCAATTATTTGCGTGGCATCAGAAACATTAACCATGATGACCTTGATTTCGCCACGGTAGTCGGAATCGATGGTGCCCGGCGTATTTAATAAAGTCAATCCCTTTTTTGCCGCCAGTCCGCTCCTGGGTCTGATTTGCGCCTCATGGCCGGAAGGAAGTTCTATGAATAAACCGGTTGGAATCAACTTGCGCTCCAGCGGCTTCAGCTCAACGGGTTCCTGCAGCCATGCCCGCAGGTCAAGTCCGGCGGAACCCGCCGTCTCATAGGCAGGCAGCGCATGGGGCGAATGATTGATGACCTTTACTTTCATGGGGCGGCAAAGTTAACCATCCTTTTCAGAAATGGGAATTTGCTTGGCCGGATGATGATTCCCTTGTTTCCATGGCAGGAAAAATTGAGTAAACAAGGCATTTTCTATACTGGATGGAAAATGCACTCATGGCAGCACACTTGTTTATTGAATGGCTTTAAACACCTTCCACCGACCCGTTTCAAAAAGGTAGGCCAACCCGATGTAAGCGCCCAGGATAAGAAAGGCAAGCAGGTAGCTGAGCATGGCAAGTGAAGCAGGCAGCAACGGTACAAGCTGCAGGTGGAGAAAATAAAAGGCGACAGCCATTCCCACATAAACGAAAAACCGCATCACATCATAGGGAACCGGGTAATATTTCTGCCCGAGAAAATAGGAGACCACCATCATGCCGCCATAACAGATAAACGTTACCCAGGACGACCCATAATACCCGTAACGCGGAATCCACCACCAGTTAAGAAGGAGTGTGATCAGCAACCCGCCAATGGCTATGAGTGAACCGGCGAAATTTTTATTTGTGAGCTTGTACCAGATGGTGAGATTATAATAAACACCGAGGAAAAAGCTGGCCAGCAACAGCACAGGCACCACGCGGATACCTTCAAAATATTCCGCGCCCATGAAGATCTTTTTAAGCACATCCATAAAAAGTACAACGAGTAAAAAGATGAAGCCGCAGAAAATCACGAAATAGTTCATCGTTCGGGCATAGGTAAGCTGCGGATTCAGCTTTTTCGATTCGCCGAAGAAGAAAGGCTCCGCCGCCATACGATAAGCCTGTACAAACAATGTCATGAGCAGCGACATCTTATAACAGGCGCCAAATACACCCAATGCATGGATGGCTTCGTCATAGCTTCCATTCCACCGCCGTGTGAGCAGCACGCGGCTCAGCAGTTCATTACCCATACCGGCCAAACCCACAATAATAAGCGGCCATGTGTAGCGCAGCATCTCCTTCAGCAGCTTTGTTTGAAAGTGCCAGTGACGAATGAAAAAATACTGTCCCATAATCAGCACCGTTACACCGCTTGCCACGAGGTTAGCAATAAAGATGTATCCTACACCAATGCCGGGATGATAAACCATGTTGATGAACGGATGCCATGCTGCCCAGGATGAATTGCGCAGTATCCACGGACAAACAAGGAGAAAGAAAATGTTCAGCAACACATTGATGCCGATGCTGATGATCTTGAATGTGGCAAACTTCAAAGGCCGGTTCTCCTGCCGCAGCCGCGCGAAAGGAATGGTGACAAGCGCATCCAGTGCAAGTATCAGCGCCAACATCGTCACATATTCGGTATGTCCGCTGAACTGCATCATGCCGGCAATTGGAAAACGGAATATGATGATGATGGCAGCAAACAGGCAGGAGGAAAATATCATGGCGGCAAGTCCTGTGTCATACACCTGCTTCTGATCATCTTTGTGGTTGGCAAAACGGAAAAAAGCCGTTTCCATGCCATAGGTGAAGATGATATTGAGAAACCCTGTATAAGCGAAAAATTGAGTAACCACGCCAAACTGATCAGGATGAAAAACCCTTGTCTGTATGGGTACCAATGCATAATTAAGAAAGCGGGCCAGGATGCTCGAAAGCCCATAGATGGCAGTTTGCTGTGCCAGTTTCTTGACTAAAGGATGCAAGCGCAGAATTTTCGGTGGCGAAGATACATTTACAATCCGGATGAACGGAACGGAAGGTTCTGCGCTAATCGTGCAGCATCCTGCGACTATGCTCTCATTATGACCCTAAGCAAAACGATTAGCATCATTCCGATAATAACAATATTCATTTTCAGATCTTCGGAATGGAATGTGTGGTTCACTTTTAACAGGCAGGCTGAGAATTTATCCCTGATGTATCGCCATTACAGCATGCAATAACGCTGATGATCAACCGGCTTTTATAAAGAATAAACACAGGGAGCGAAGCACCCTTTCATGCTAATTTTTCCTGAAACGCTCAAACAGAAAAACATTGAGCATAATCAACGCCATTCCATAGAACGTGTCTTCAACGGGAATGGTCAGCAGGCGAATGCCAAGGTTTTCCGAATTATTGTACAATACAACCGGCTCTTCGAGACCGGTGCCGGTGAGTATTCCATTCACAACAAAAAATGGAATCAATAAAAACAGGTAAACCAAAAAAAACTGTGCAAGCCAATCCGCTTTGAAATAATATTTCAACGATAGTAGCAAGGCAGCTGTAACAAGGCAGGTGACCGATGTATAAGCTTTCTCCCGGAAAACTATACCCGCCACAAGCAGCAATGCCGATAACAGCAGCACAAAAATATTTTCGGTGGAATTGCGCCATTTTATCTTCCAAAATATACCGGCGCAATGATAGGAAAAGGTGCAGGCGAAGGGAATACACAGAAAAAACAGTATTTCTTCTATTGGCAGATTATATATCTCAATGCCAAGTGTATAATCTGGGTTAAAGCTCCATACCCCCTTGGCCGTAAAAATGACATCCCATACCAGGAACAATGCAGCAGCAATCAGGTTAGCTTTAAAAAAAGCGCTGAAGTTCCTGTTGAATTTTATTTTTGGGTGAAACGAAAAAACAAAGGGGACTGATACCGCTAAGAAATTGACGAGCAGGTAGGTTCCTTTCATACTTCAGACAACGGGTGGCTTTTTGCAAAGTACTTAAAGGGCACCCATAACATGCCGAAACACTCTCCCTCTTCCTTGCTTAAATGTTTATGATGCATCTTATGCGCCCTGCGGATAGCCCTGAAATATCTGTTGTCTGTATGCTTCAGTATTTTAAAGCGCTGATGAATGAAAATATCATGCACCATGAAATAGGCAAATCCATAAAAGGTGATGCCCAGCCCAATCCAGAATAATGCATTAAAGTCGTACTTCATGCCCCAAAATAAACCGGCTATGCCCGGCAAGGCAAAAATCAGGAAGAAGAAATCATTGTGTTCAAAAAAACCCTTGCTTTCCTTGTTATGATGGTCTTTGTGCAACGTCCAGAGCAATCCATGCATTACATACTTATGCGCAAACCATGCTACGGCCTCCATGGAAATAAATGAAAGCAAAACGATTAAGAAATTCATTGGTGATCTGTTTTCAGTTAATTAATAATGCGCTGCCTAGGTTTTCACTTTTCAAAGATAAGTTGAAATGAAAAAGTGATGAAATTATTGCATTTGCATTTTAAGCTTGCATAAGCTACATGCTGCTTAAAAATTGTTTAATCATTGTCTTTAATTGCTGGTCTTCGATTTTCGGAAGGCATTCTTCAAGATATTGTTTATCCATTGCAATATTTTTATTGTACCCCAGAAAAGCAGGGGCATTATACTGAATGGTCAGGCGCAGATACCGCAGCTCCGGATTTTGGCCATCAGCCACGATGGCTGATTCCAGCAATGCTTTTCCCTCATTAAAGGAATCGAATTTTTTTAATGGGTTATAGAAATGATTAGCCATTAAGATATTCCCCGCACCACAATACGCCTTCAGCACGGGATTCCATTGCTCATCCTGCGTTTCCTCAATTAACTGCGCCGCTTTGGACTCATCGGCTGCTGCACTTACAAAGAGGCTCCTCAGGTAAACCAAATCGGGATTTGCGGACGGTTTACTGAACAGCAGGAGTATGACGGAAAGTATCATCATATCAGAGAAGATGAAGCTGAAGTTTCAAATTTGACTGCAGCATCAGCCATACTTTTTCATAGTCTGGAATGCGGATACGCTGTTGCAAGATCCGGTGCGGCGGCACCTGCCTGATTTTTTTAAAGAGCATATAATAGTAGTAGTAAGCAAGGAATACACCCTTTCTTGCACTTGAAGGCAAACGTAAGATGCCCTGCAACGATTCGTGAAAATCGGCTGCTATATCCATTTCTATTTGCTGCTTATCCGCTAAGGAAAAATTATTCAGGTCAACGCCCGGAAAATAGGTCCTGCCCAATTCCAGGTTGTCTGCCTTAACATCCCGCAGGAAATTTACTTTCTGAAAGGCTGCTCCCAGTTTCATGGCATACGGCTTCAGTTCATTGTATAAGTTTCTGTTTCCTTCCGTGAAAACACAAAGGCACATCAATCCGACTGCCTCTGCTGAACCATAGATGTAGGCACGGTACTCATCTGCGCTGTATTGTGTCTTGGCTAAATCCATTTGCATGCTATGCATAAACGATTTGATCAGCTCCGCCGGAATTTCGTACTGATTCACTACCTGCTGAAATGAATTCAGCACGGGGTTCAGAGAGATCCCTTTTTCGATGGCAGCAGAGGTATCCCTGTTCAAATCATCCAGCAGTGATTTTTTGTCATAGTCATGGAAGCTGTCCACGATTTCGTCGGCCAGCCGCACAAAGCCATAGATTGCATAGATGGGAGATTGCAGGCGTTTATTTAAAAACCTGATACCCAGCGAAAAACTCGTGCTGTATTTCCTCGTAGTGATGCGGCTGCATTCCGCTGAAAGTTCATCAAACAGCTGTTTCATGGACAATTTTTTTTAATTCATTTTCAAGTAATCCTGCGGCAATCTTCCCGCTGATAATCGACGGCGGTACGCCGGGGCCGGGAACCGTAAGCTGACCTGCGTAAAACAGGTTTTTTATCTTATAGTTCTTGATTTTGGGTTTCAGCACTGCAGTTTGCAATAACGTATTGGCCAGACCGTAGGCATTTCCCTTGTAGGAGTTATAGTCGCTGACAAAGTCATTGATGCAGTAACTGATCTTTTCAATAATATTTTCGCGCAAAGATTCGCCCAGGTTATTTTCGATGCGGCTGAGCATGATGTCAAAATATTTTTCCCGCGTTTGCGCTGTATCGGGTAGTCCCGGTGCAATCGGCATCAACAGGAATATGTTCTCACATCCTTCCGGCGCAACACTGTTATCCGTGCGGGATGGGCAACACATATAAAACAAAGGCTGTGTCGGGTACTGCGGGTGTATATAGATTTCTTCCGCATGTTTTGAGAAATGCGTGTCAAAAAACAGTGTGTGGTGGCTAAAGGAATCCACCCTGCGGTTGATGCCCAGGTAAAAGACAAGGCAGGAAGGTGCCAGCGTCCGGCTGTCCCAGTATTTTTCATCATAATTTCTCTGCCTGGCGTCCAGCAAAGTGCTTTCAACATGATGATAATCGGCAGCGGCAATAATACCATCACAGGCGAATGCATCATGATTGACCCTGATGGCCACTGCTTTATTTTTATCGGTAATGATTTTTTCTACGTTAGCATCGAAATGAAATTGCGCACCTGCTGATTTTGCCACGTGCACAAAAGCGTTTACTACTTCTCCGAATCCTCCCTGTGGATACCATGTGCCGAGTTTCAGCCCCGCATAATTCATCAAACTGTAAAGCGCTGGCGTTGCTTCCGGCATTGCGCCCAGAAACAAAACGGGAAACTCCATCAGGGAAAGTAATTTCTCATTCCTGAAATACCTGCGGATATGTTTGCTGAAGGATGACAGCAGCTGCAGCTTCATAAGACCTTTCAATACTTCCATGCTGGCATATTCACTCCACACTATGCCGGGTTGGTAGATCAGCCTGTTCATACCGGTCTCGTACTTAAATTCGGCTTGCTCCATAAATTTCTTCAGCTGCAGTGCACTGCCTTCTTCAACGCTTTCAAACCATGCACACAGCTCATCAAAACGCTGCGGGATATGGGCAACTTCATTCCTGCCGAATACCATATCGAAGGCCGGCTGAAGCAGATCCAGCCTGTAGAAATCGGAGGCCTTATGTCCGAAGTCATTAAAAAACTTTTCGTAAACAGCAGGCATCCAGTACCAGCTCGGTCCCATATCAAAAACAAAACCCTTTGCCGTTTTCAGTTGCCTTGCCCTGCCGCCCGGTGAATTGTTTTTTTCAAATACATGCACCTCATGACCTGCTTTTGCCAGGTAAGCCGCAGCACTTAAACCAGAAAACCCTGAACCGATCACCGCAATGGTTGCCATTCTTTGTCTAATTTAAAATTGATTTATTTATACAATCTCCAACGCCTTCTTTAATGCACCCATCGATTCAAGCAAGGTGAGTTTTGGGTGATCACTACTCTTGACCAGGCGGCCGGCCTTCGCTGCAATAAATATTTTCTGCGTTGGAAAGGACTTCAACATCAACTGTATCAACTCCCTGTCGTGCTGCTCATCCTTATTGGATACCAGGAATAAAAGTATGCATGCCGGCTTCGTGGCCTCTACGGCGGCTTTCAAGGCATCAAAGGGAAGATTGGCTCCCAGGTAAATACACGGATGACCAGCGCTCCGCACCAGGTAGTTGGCCATGAGCAATCCATTTTCATGAAATTCATTTTCCGGAAGGAAAAGGAGCCATTTATCCGCCGATTGTTGTGGTACCGGGAGAATATCAATGGAAGTATCCAGCTTTTGCCGCAGGAGGTTGCTGATGAAATGTTCCTGCGCCGGAGCAATCTTGTCTGCCGACCACATGATGCCGAGCCGCAACAGAACCGGATAAATCACCCTTACATACGTGTCCACCATGCCATAACGTAAAACGGCACGGGAAAAAACCTTGTCAAAAAGCAGCTCATCAAATGTTAGTGCCGAAGCCACAAGTTGTGATATCAGGAACGCATCATGATCGGTGACCGAAAGATTTTCAAGGTTGCTGATCATCAATTCATAGAGCCTGCTGTCTGAAAAAGAACAGAGTTCAGAAACTTTATACTCTGTATGCATTAAGCTGGCGATGTTCAGCAGCCTCCGCAACTGATGACTGTCATAGTAACGGGTATTTCCTTCACTCCTGCCGGGTTTTAATGCATGGTACCTTTTCTCCCATGCCCTGATGCTGTGCACATTTATTCCGGAGTACTGCTGGAGCTGAGAGATGGTAAAGGAGTTCATGAATTGTCTAACTATATGCAAATATATATAGACATGTTGAATTTACCAAAATAAGGTTCACCCTGGTCTTTTAATGCCCGATAAAGATTGCCGGATGGATGGGCTTCTTACCTGCAAACAACTCGCTGACTCATTGACCGATGCCTGGTCTGTCAACATCTGGTGCCGTCACGGGTTGATCCGCATGCCCCTTACCGTTGGGTTGAAAATTATCCCCTGAAATAAGCAATGTAAGCGGTGACTTTGGCTCTTGCAGGTACTATTCACCAATCGCAATCTTGTTGTTCATTATGCTCCAAGTTGATGTGGCTGCAATGGCGCCAGCAACCGGTGCAAGCAAATAAATCCAAATCGAATGGACATTGCCTGAAAGGACGGCCGGCGACAGGCTCCGGGCAGGATTCATAGATGCGCCGCTCACCAGACCTCCAAACATTGCCTCCAGGCCACATGTTGCACCGATCGCTATGCCTGCCAGTACGCCGGTTTCCCTCGATCCTTGTGAGACATGGATGATGACCAGCATGAGCAGGTAGGTCAGTATAAATTCAAGGATGAAACTTTGGAGTTGCGAACCTGCCGGAAATGTTGCACCCAGATTGATGCTGTCGGGAAACAACAATCGCAAAACCGCAGAAGCAATAAAAGCACCAGCGAGCTGTGATAAGATGTACGGCAGCACATCCTTCCTGTCAAATCGCCTGGCAAAAGCAAAACCGATCGTGACGGCAGGGTTAAAATGTGCTCCCGAAATTTCTCCAAAAGTATAGATCATGGCCAGCACAATTAATCCAAAGGTACTTGCGACACCAAGGTGTGTGACAGCACCATGTGTCTGCTCGTCAATAATGATTGCCCCGGTGCCGCAAAACACCAACGCGAAGGTTCCGATGATTTCTGCAAGGTATTTTCTGTTGATCATAATAAATGTTTAGTCTTGCTGGGAGCTGTTTACGGTTTGAAAAACGGAAGGAAGCATCTGCAGCCGTTCTTCATCCGGCAATGAATCTGCTTTCCTATCAATGGCCTGAAGAAGCCAGTTGTCCACTTTATTTTTAAAGCAGCCCGATGCGTGATCTTTTCATTGGAGGAATATCAGGACGATACAATTCAGCGTTGCCCGATGTTGATTTCAACGCGAAGACCGGTATTTCTTTCTCCGTTAACTGCCCGGCGACCTTCTGCAAATCAAGGTATCTTGCGTGTCTCTTCACTTTGTATTTTCTGTATGAAGCTGAGAACGGCCGCTTTGATAAGGTCACGAACCAACCGTGTTTGTGCCAGCTTTTCTTCAAGAGTTCCTTCAAATTTTGAAGGGTCCGGGAAATCCCAGGCAATTTTTTCAAATATGCCCGGGAAAACGGGACAACGTTCGGCGCTTGCCGCATCACAAACAGTAATTACATAATGATAGATTTTACCTTGCCGGAAAAAGTCAAACACTTCCCTGGTAGTATTGCCGGAGAGGTCAATACCTTCCTCTTTCATCACTTCTACGGCAAGCGGATTGAGCGTTCCCGCTTCAAGGCCTGCACTTTCCACGATAAATTCATCACCGCCAAATTTTTTAAGATAGGCTTCCGCCATCTGACTCCGCGCGGAATTGTGTATACACAAAAACAAAACGCTTGTAACCATGCCTGCCGGAATATTTATCGCAAAAATACGATAAAGAACAAAACACGCTGCTTGCCGCGCATTAAGAAATTGTTACGGGGCTTTGTTTCGTCTTGCGTCATAATACCTGGAACGAAATTATTGTGGAGGGTAAATACCTATGGCAGGGAAATCTGCTTCACAAAGCATTGTTCGCCTATTCATCGCGCTGACAGCAGCGCTGTTTTTATTCGAAGCTATCTCAAAACAGGCAATCAATGCGGTCATGCGGGATTTATTTCGGCAGCTGTCGATGAATGGAAGAGATCCTGATGCCGGGCAATCGCGACTGGATGACTCCGGGTATTTTGAGATAGCTTCTCGGCACTGCTTACATCCATGCGCCTCATTTACGCTGATCTTAATATCTTTTCCATTTTCCTTCCTTTCGCCAATTCATCAACAAGCTTGTCAAGGTACCTTGCCTGACGGGTTAACGGATTGGTAATTTCTTCTATCCTGTAACCGCAGATTAATCCCTTTATCAGGTGTGCATTGGCATTCAGCTTTGCCCTTTTAAAGAATGTATCGAAGGTCACCTTTTCATCAATTAATTGCTGCAGCTGCTTGTTATCAAAACCGGTTAGCCACTCAATCACCTGGTGCAATTCTTCCTTTGTCCTGCCCTTCCGCTCCACTTTTTTGACATAAAGCGGATAAACGCCGGCAAAAATCATACGCGCGATTCGCTGATCGTGTTCAGGTGTGGTAATCATTTTTCAATTGTTCTGCCTGCGGGGAAATCACTACCCCGTTGCTAGTTGTTTTTTGTTCCCGCTTTCGATTTGCCGGGTTTTGGTTTAAACGCAGATTCATATTTCTCGATCCATTCCTTCACACTTATTTTTTTCATCAACTCACCAATAAGTTCATACGGAATGTCATCCATCTTTTTAAACCGGATACAACTCTTTCCCATGTCAAGTTTTTGCCGGGAGTACTTAGGATACGCTGTTTGAAACCATTTCAATAATGCAGTATCTGCATAGATTCCCATATGGTAAAAATTAATGGACCCCTTTTGCGAGGCAATTCCGGCAAAAGGCAGTGGCTCAGCCGGATTGCAGTGGTAACCTGAAGGATAAATTTTATGCGGCACCACATAGCCCAGACCGCCATAGCTTATCCCTGCTTCAAAACCTTCCGGCAGGTTTTTGATTATTACTTCGTGCAGTCTTTTGAATGGTTCGGCCCTGTCTTCAGGAAGGTTAGCAAGAATTTCGCTTACTGTTTTTCCATTTGCTTTCATCTTACATTTCCAATTTCAAATTTGATGAAACATCGTTTTGCAGTTGCTCCTGAAAACGATTTAGCATCACTTTTCATGCTGATGCGTACAAAAGTTATGGAGCATACAATGGAAGAACATTATTTTTTGGCATTACGATGTAAGGTTCCGACACATGTTAGGTCTGAAGATTAAACTACTGTGGCGGATTCGAAATATTGAACATCCACCTGATGCCAAATCTGTCTTTACAAGTACCCCAATAGCCCCAGAATTCATCGTGCGGCGCAACACCGTCGCTTGCCCCCTGAGAGAGTTCCCGGTACAAACGGTCAGCTTCTGCTTTCGTGTCGGGATTGAGACTGATCGTTACATTATTTCCTTCAATCAGTTTATGCCCCATACTTTCCAGCATATCAGTGCCCATGATCTCAGTGCCGCCGAGAACCGGTAATGCCACATGCATCACGCTGTTTTTGTCTGCCTCTGAAAGCGGCGGCATGCCCTCCTGATTGGGAATATCCTTCATTCTCATGATCGGTGCTGAGAATTCTGCCCGGAAAACTTTCTTATAAAAATTGAAAGCCTCTTCCGTATTACCCATAAAGTTTAAATAAATTGAAACATGTGCCATAGCATTTTGATTTAATTGCTGAAAATAATCTTATCGCCGCATTACAATTTTCGTAATCATCAGGCATCCGGAATTTCCGGTTCCACCAGCCTGAGTAGTTTATCCAATGATTCCTGCCAGCCGAGATAACACATCTCAACCGGTATCATGGCCGGTATCCCTTCCTGCAAAACTTTTAATTCAGTACCGCAGGATACCTTATTGAACGTAATCGTTGTTGTCATCTCACCGGGCAAAGCAGGGTCGTCAAATTTGTCCGATATCTTAAGGTGTTCATTCGTTTTGATCTCCAGAAAAACCCCGCCAAATGAATGTTCATGGCCGGTGGTAAAATTTCTGAATGACATTTTGTAGCTGCCACCAACCTTGAAGTCCATGTGGTGAACCATACACAAAAATCCATAGGGCGGAATCCATGAAGCATAAGCCACCGGATCTGAAAAAGCGCGAAAAACTTTTTCCGGTGAAGCCTTCAATACCCGCTGTAACGTTACGCTGTTGCCTGACATGATTATTTTTTTGCTAATGTAATTATTTATCCGAAGTCGGCATGACGCTCCTTCTTACACAAATCCTGATTACGCCAAAAGCCGGATGTCATCCATCAAATAAAGCTAATCAATCATCATGAAAATCACCTATGAAAATGTTCCTCATCACGAAGTAGTTCAAGTAACATTTTAATCAGTATCATTTTCTTATAATGCGATCTTTATTAACCTGAATTAACATTGTGTTTCCGGCTGCCGGGCCGCTGAAATCTGTACAAGCTTTTGTTTCACACCGCCCAACCGCTGTGCTGCCAATTACCCCAAAACCACAGGCATTACCCCAAAAGCAGTATTTCTGCTATTTTTAACGCTTCAAAAAAAACGGAATGGCTTCAATTGATGAGTTGAAAAAGATCGCTTCGCAGGTAAGAAGAGATATCCTTCGCATGGTACATGGCTGCCAGTCAGGCCACCCTGGTGGCTCACTGGGCTGCGCAGATTTTTTTACTGCGCTGTATTTTGAAATCATGCACCACGACACCAACTTCACGATGGACGGTAAGCAGGAAGATATTTTCTTCCTCTCCAATGGCCATATCTCGCCGGTCTGGTACAGCGTGCTTTCCCGATCAGGCTATTTTGAACCGAAGGAAATGTACACCTTCCGCAAGCTCAATACCCGGCTGCAGGGCCATCCTACCACGCATGAACACCTGCCCGGCGTGCGCGTAGCTTCCGGATCACTCGGTCAGGGCATGTCGGTAGCTATCGGCGCAGCTTTGGCAAAAAAATACAATGGCGATCCACACCTGGTCTTCTCATTGCACGGCGATGGCGAAATGGATGAAGGACAGAACTGGGAAGCTATCATGTCGGCAGCGCATCTTAAGGTAGACAACCTCATCAGCACCATCGATTGGAACGGTCAGCAGATTGACGGTACGACAGATAAGGTGATGGCGCTTGGTGACCTCGAAGAAAAATTCAGGGTGTTTGGCTGGACCACACTCAGCATGCAAGGCAATGATATGGAAGACGTGGTGGCCGTGCTCAACAAAGCCAAATCACTCACAGGCAAAGGCAAACCTATTGCCATCCTGATGAAGACGGCGATGGGTTATCCCGTGGATTTTATGATGAACAACCACGAATGGCATGGCGTAGCGCCCAATGATGATCAGCTGGCAAAAGCACTCGATCAGTTGCCTGCCACGCTTGGTGATTATTAGGCGGCAGCAGCTTTGCTTCCCCGGTCAAGCCGATTCTACACGTTGCATACTGAAAACCGAAAACGTTGTCATTGAAAAGCAGCCCCGATAAGAAATTAATATTGTATTGGTGCGCTGTATCTTTTTTGCTTTGGTGGCTGACGCTGCCGTCAGTCATGGCACAACCATCTGCACTGTATAAATCAAAAACAAGCAGGGTCCTGTTTGTGCTCGATGCCTCGGGAAGCATGAAGGGATCGCTGAAAACCGCTGCCAGCGGTACCGCTCCATCAAAGTTTGAGCAGTCGAAAGCAATGCTGATTCATACCATCGACAGTATTTCAAAAGCAAATCCGAATGTGGAATTTGCAGTGCGTGTGTTTGGTCATCAGTCGCCAAGGTCAGAAAACAATTGCGAAGACACCAAACTTGAAATTCCTTTCGGGAAAAATAACGGCGCAGCTGTTGCAAAACGATTGCAGGAAATAAAACCTCAGGGACAAACTCCTATTGAATACACGTTGGAGCAATCCATCATCGATTTTCCAACTGATTCATTGTCGAACAATTCCATTGTGCTGATTACGGATGGCAATGAAACCTGCAATGGCAATATCTGCAACATAGCCACACTGATGGCTGAGAAAGGCATTGTGCTGAAACCCTTTATCATTGGACTTGGCCTGAGCGATTCCATCCGTAAAAAATTTGAATGTGCCGGCGCCTTTTTTGATGTGCAGCAGGGAGAAATGTTCGCTGGTGTCATGAAGGTGGTGATTTCGCGCGCGCTCAATGCCACCACTGCACAGATCAACCTGCTCGATGCATACGGCATGCCTTCTGAAACCAACGTGGAAGTCACGTTGTATGATCACCTGTCGGGAAAAGTGAAATACAATTTCGTGCATACGCTGAATGCCAAAGGAAACCCTGATACGTTACAGCTGAATGCCGACATGAAATATGACCTGCAGGTTCACAGCATTCCACCGGTAATGAGAAATGGTATTGAACTGGTAAAGGGCATTCACAACACCATTGCAGCCGATGTGCCGCAGGGAACGCTGGAGTTAAAATGGGAAACGGCCTCCACCGTCAATCCGGGCGTCCCCTGTATTGTGCGTGTAGCCGGCAACAGCACAATCCTGGCTATACAGGACCTGAACCGTTCGCAGAAATACCTGACCGGTTCTTATGACCTCGAAATCCTTACACTTCCGCGCATCATTCGAAACGATGTAATCCTGGAAGAAGCAAAAACCACTGCTGTTAAAGTGCCGCGTCCCGGAACATTATCGGTAAATCCGTCAGCTGCAGGCATAGCAAGTGTGTTTATGAAAACTGACAAAGGCTTGCAGAAGGTTTGGGATTTTAGCAAGCTGACGGCCGTAAAAACAATTGCTTTGCAACCGGGCAGCTACAGCGTGATTTTCAGGCCCGACAAAGGAAAACAGTCGATGAAAACAAAGGAATACCCGGTAGTGATTACTTCCGGAAAAACAACAGCTATAAAATTGTGAGGCGAACGGCAGTCATCATACAAAACGAAAAGTACCGCTCGCAGCAGCAGCATGGCAGCCGCTGTGCTTTTCTGCTGATCATCTTTTTAGTCTGCATGTGCTTCGTGACAGAAATTTTTTCACAAACAAGGGTCTCGCCACCTCCTGCAACAGATAAAAGCATTACACGCATCCTCTTTGTGCTCGATGCATCTTCAAGCATGCTCAACCCGTGGGAAGGAAAAACAAAGATGGAAACAGCAAGGAGCATTATTGCAGAGTTGGCCGATTCATTGCAGGCAATACCCAATGTGCAAACTGCTTTGCGTGTTTATGGTCATCAGAGTATCAATACAGACAATGACTGCAACGATACCAAATTGGAGGTGGCATTTGGTCCGTCAAATGCAGAAGCCATCCGTCATTCATTGTTCTCCGTTCGGCCGAAAGGCATCACGCCGCTGGCCCGGTCTATTCAGGAGGCGGCGAATGATTTTCCCAAAGATCCATCGGCGAGAAATATCCTGTTGCTCGTTACCGACGGAGAAGAATCATGTGGCGTAGATCCCTGCGCTGTTTCGTTGATGCTGCAACAACAGCACATCTTCCTGAAGCCATTTGTAATAGGACTGAACCTTGAAGCTGCCTCAAAATCTTCGATGGATTGCATCGGCAATTATTATAATGCGGAGCATCCTGCTGCACTGATTGATATCATGAAGACAGTAGTACAAAGACTATTGTCTGTTGCCACCTTGCGTGTAAACCTGCTTGATGCTGATGGCCGTCCGCTGGAAACTGATGTTGACATGACGTTTTATGATGCCACCGATGGCATGGTGAAGTATAATTTTTACCATACACTGAACTATCGCGGTCTGCCGGACACACTGCAGGTTGATCCTCTAATTACCTATAATATGGCAGTACATACTATTCCACCCATCAGCAAAAGCAACCTGGTTTTTTCTGCCAAAACTGATAATGAAATAAACATTCCCGCATCACAGGGATTTTTAAAAGTGGAACTCAGCAGCAGTACTGTCAACAACAATCTGAACAGCAAGCTTAAATGTATCGTACGGCTGGCAGGCAGCACACGGACGGAGATGGTGCAGGATATGAATACCACGGTAAAGTACTTATCAGGAAATTATGACCTTGAGGTACTTACAATTCCAAGGCTGCAGATAAAAAATGTGACCGTTACACAAAGCACAACTACCACTGTTAAAATAGATGTGCCTGGTGTACTTAACCTTGCGAAATCAATCCCCGTGTACGGCGGCATTTTTATGAATGAAAACGGAAGGTTGGTAAAAATTTACGGGCTCAATGAAAATTTATCTAATGAATTGGTAGGTTTGCAGGCAGGCGAATACTTTGTCATCTATCGCCCCAAATCATCCGGGAAAGCCGGTGATTCCATTACCAAACCGTTTCGCATCAGGAGCGGTGAAGCTGCACAACTACGATTGTAAACCGTATTGGAAACGGAAATCCGGAAGATAAATGACAGGAAAGACAACAACTATTCATTCATACACAACAATACTCTACAATCTTATTCTACATGACCGATCAATATAGCGACAAAGACAAAAAAGAAACTAGGGGCGGCTATGGTGCCGGCCTGGTAGAAGTGGCCAGGAAAAATCCGGATGTGGTGGCATTAACCGCCGACCTTGCCGGATCGCTGCGTATGGACGCCTTCATCAAAGAATTTCCCGGCCGCTTCATACAAGTGGGTATAGCAGAAGCAAATATGATGGGCATCGCGGCGGGCCTTACCATAGGCGGAAAAATTCCTTATACAGGGACATTTGCCAATTTTTCCACCGGGCGTGTATATGATCAGATCCGTCAGTCAATTGCGTACTCAGGAAAAAATGTAAAGATCTGTGCTTCCCATGCCGGTCTTACCCTTGGAGAAGATGGCGCCACTCACCAGATTTTAGAAGACATCGGACTTATGCGCATGTTGCCCGGCATGATGGTGATTGTGCCATGCGATTATAATCAGACCAAAGCGGCAACGATTGCGATAGCCGATCATAAAGGGCCTGTTTACCTGCGCTTCGGCCGTCCGAAAGTGGCCAACTTTACTTCGGAAAGCGACCCATTTGAAATCGGAAAAGCTCAGCTGTTGATTACCGGCAGTGACGTGTCGGTCTTCGCTACCGGCCACATGGTTTGGAAAGCCATTGAAGCCAGCCGCATACTTGCCGGCGATGGCATCCGTGCCGAAGTCATCAATATCCATACGATTAAACCATTGGACGAAAAAGCAGTCATCAGTTCTGTCTCCAAAACGGGTTGTGCCGTAACGGCTGAAGAGCACCAGGTGTATGGCGGATTAGGCGATTTGATTGCAGGCGTATTAGCACGGCATCAACCGGTTCCGATGGAGATGGTAGCGGTGAATGATTCTTTCGGTGAGAGCGGAAAACCTGAAGAGTTGCTGGTGAAATATGAGATTGATACGCCACATATTGTTGCGGCAGTGAGGAAAGCAATCGGCAGAAAAAAATAATACCGGGAGAAAGAACCATTTACATGTATTGCCTGGCTTCCTCTATAAGCCTGTTTACTGTCGTAAATTTCTTTCGTCTTGCCCGAACATACGCCTGACATCGAACACCTCATAACCGACAATGAGATTCTGCAGACTTTTCGCGAAGCGGAACGGAAAGAAATAGCCTTTACCCGGCTTGTTAAGCGCGATCAGAAAAAAATATACTGGTTCATACGGCGTATGGTGATAGACCACGATGACGCCAATGACCTTGTGCAGGAAACTTTTATCAGGGCATGGAACAGCCTGGCAGGCTTCCGTGGAGAATCGAAACTTGTCTACTGGCTCTACCGGATCGCAACCAATGTAACCCTCACTTTCCTGGACCATAAGAAACGCAAAGGTCTCTTGCCTATGCCGGAGCAGTCGACAGAGCTGATGAATAAATTACATACGGGCAATTTCATCAATGGCAATGACATTCAGCTGCAACTGCAGGAAGCCATTCTCACTTTACCGGAAAAACAGCGTCTCGTATTTCAGCTCCGCTATTACGATGAGATTCCGTATGAAGAGATGTCGGGCATGCTCGATACTTCTGTGGGGGCACTAAAGGCCAGTTTTCACCATGCGGTGAAAAAAGTAGAGCAATATATGCTGGATCATCAGTAAAGATTTGGTGCGGGTGATTAAACCAATGATGCAGGTGACAGTCCATACATTCATATTCGTACACAATTGCCACAACGGCAACTGAAAAATGAAAGAGCAGCATCAAAATATGAACAGGCAGCAAGACTTAAACAGTGAATTAAAAGAACTATCGCCTTACCTTTTGACACTGCCGCGCGAACTTCCTTTTCAGGCACCGGAAGATTATTTTATCAATGCCCCTGAATTTATACTGCAGGCCGTATCCGGAAAAGAGCCTGTTGCCGGCTTCATGACAACTGCCGCCGGTCATCCTTTTGAAACCCCGGAAAATTATTTTGATAAGTTGCCCGCTGTTGTGCTTTCACGGATCGGCGGGCAGCCGAAAAAGATCCATCGCATAAAAAGCTATCCTGTACACCTGCCTTCCATTCAATGGAAAGTATGGCTTGCTGCCGCCTCCGTAGCCGCATTGATCATTACTTCCATTACCTTATTTACCTATCAGCCGCAACAAGATAACAGCCGGCAGGAACTGGCAACAGCAACCTCCGCGGAAAGCAGCCTGTTGCTAAGTGTTGCCGATGTGGATGAATCCATAATAGTTGACCTTGTATTGCAAGAACAGGTTGCTGATGCCGCAACCGATGCAATGAATCCGCAGGATCCTTCTTTGATGGATGTAATGGAATTTGACGAACAATCTCTCAGCGAAATCTAAAAAAATAATTCCCATGCTAACACACAGATTTCTTCATCTTTTCCGGCAGTCACCGGCCATAATCGCAGCATGCTGCCTGCTGTCTGCCTTTTCCATGGCACAGCCACCTGTATCGCAGGATCAGAGAGACGAAGTGGAGGCGCGGCGCATTGGCTTCATCACGAATGAAGTGCAACTGAGCCCGGAAGAGGCACAGGTGTTCTGGCCCGTTTACAACAAATACCGCGACGAGCTGGAGGCGTTGCGTAAAGACCGTGCGAATGAACTGATGTCGGCGAAGATCAATTTCGACAGCTATACCGATGAACAGGTCAGCAAGGTAATTGACAACGAATTTAATTCGCGGCAAAAGGAGCTTGATATAGCCCGTAAATACAATACCGAGTTCAAGAAGATACTGCCTGTGAAAAAGGTGGCGAAGTTATACCGTGCAGAGCAGCTTTTTAAGATCTCGCTGCTGAAAGACATGCGGCAGGATAAAGGCGGGAAACCCATGCAACCACCAGGTCAGAAAAATTAACCGGCAGGCTGGCTATACGTCAGTCTGAACTGATGCTCCATATCCTGCAGCATGCGATACAATCCATCAGCCTGCATGTGCATTGTGAACCTTTTGGATCTGATATTCTGTTTCCTTTTTTTTCCGGCATTTGCTGACAAATACTTGCTATGTAATAACCGTTGCAATATTTTCAATAGAAAAATCCGTCTTCAATCCTGATTCCGATATTTCAAGTACTTTTACCGGGTAAATGCTCAATCGATGGAACCTCTCTTCTTAATCAGCATGCCCGGTGGCAGTGAATGGATATTAATCTTCCTGGCAGTCCTGCTGTTATTTGGCGGTAAAAAAATCCCTGAACTCATGCGCGGTATCGGCAAAGGTATTCGTGAATTCAACAGCGCAAAAGCCAATGTGCAGCAAGAGCTGGAAGATGGCATGAAAGAAGGCGATAAAAAAGACCGCCCGGAATAAGCACGCTTTTTAGATACCAATCACTATTTATATTTTCGTTCACACGAACATGTTCAGCGTATGCCGAAGGGACAATTTTCTTCTTCATCAGATCAGCAGTTTTTAAATGCAACTTTGCATTTATAAGATACCGATCCTGACAATTTCTGCCTTCATCTGTTTTTATTCAACCCTTTTTCACGATAGCAGCCTGATCCAGTGACAACTGACATGAAACAGGCCAACCGGAATACAGACAATCACTTGATACCGTAAATAATTAAGGAGAATAGTATCACGAACTGCCTGCCATTTTACTTTTTAGGCAATAACATAGTTAATCATGTGTTAAACCACCGGCTAACAATTGCTGTTCATGGCTGATTCCGGCAATTATTTCCGTATTTTGCGGCAAAACTTTCCCTCACTAAAGCTGTAGTTGCCACCTCGTAATGACGAAGAACGACCGTATTAAAAAGATCCTTGCAGCTTTTCTCTTCGCCTTTTGCTGCAATGTTTTTTTCAGCAACGCAACTTACGCGCAGCAACCGCCATGGGTGCAGTCGAAAGAACCTGTGATTAATGATCCCCAGGTCTTGCCGGATCAGTATGAAAATAACGACTCTCTCAATGAAGTGGAGAACGACCTGGCTGAATTAGACAGCCTGCAGGAACCTAAGGTTTCATTTGCCAATGTAGATTTCCCTACGTACGAAGATTCCATTTACAGCGCCCGGCTCAATGCTTTGGTTACGCCGGTCAGCCTCACGTATAATGATGAAGTAAAAAAATATATCAACCTGTATGTGCTCAACCGCCGTGAGCAGGTAGCAAGAATGCTGGGACTCAGCAAGATTTATTTTCCGGTTTTCGATGAAGTATTTGCACAATACGGTATTCCGCCGGAAATAAAATACCTCTCGATTATTGAATCTGCCCTGAACCCGCATGCTGTTTCCCGTGTAGGAGCAACCGGCATGTGGCAATTTATGTATGGCACAGCAAAACAATACGGACTCAGCATCAATTCCTATATCGATGAGCGCAAGGATATCATACGTTCGACAGAAGGCGCCGCACAGTACCTCAGGGGAATGTATGACATTTACGGTGACTGGCTGCTGGCCATTGCTTCCTATAACTGCGGACCCGGCAATATTAACCGCGCCATCTCACAATCAGGCGGAAAAACTTTCTGGGAAATCCGCAATTACCTTCCACGCGAAACAAGAAACTATGTACCTGCCTTCATCGCTGCAACCTATGTGATGACGTATTATGAATTGCATGAGCTTTCTCCGGAATATCCCAAATACAGCTTTGAACCTATCACCACAGTGGATGTATCTGAAAAGATGGCATGCGAACAGATTGCAAAATTCACCGGATTAAGCATGGAGGAATTTAAATTTCTGAATCCGGGATTGAAATGCAGCGTGATACCGGGAGGATCCGTCTATTCATATGCCTGCAAACTGCCGGCTGACCGTATTGCCCTGTTTGATGCCAGCAGGGATTCCATCATACTATACTCCGTTAATGCCAAGGCGGTGTTTGAAGGAGGATATATCCCGGGCGCCGGTTTCACTTATACCGTCCGCAAAGGCGATAACCTTGGAAAGATTGCAGCCAAATATCATGTCTCCGTTAATCAGCTTAAAAAGTGGAATCACCTGCATAGTTCCACCATACGGGTTGGCCAGAAACTGAAAATCAACAGCGGCCATGGTACAGCTTCTTCCACTGCCAGTGCTTTCAGCAAGCCTTCACCCGTGGCGAAATCCGTAGCAAACGAAAATAACAGTATTGCCACGGCAGAAAATGATTCGGCAAAGAAGATTACTTACACGGTTCAAAAGGGTGATAACCTGAATAAAATTGCCGCTACCCGGGCCGTAAGTGTTGAGGATATCAAAGCATGGAATAACCTGCAGGGATCTGCCATCACAACCGGCCAGAAACTTAAATTGTACAACCCGAAAATCGCTGACAGCACTTCCATCGCCGTAGCTGTCAGCGGGCATGATTCAGCCGGACTACACAATACATCAAATGAAACAATAAGTACAAAATCTCTTCCGGCGCCTGCAACGATTACATATACAGTGAAAAAAGGCGACAACCTTGGCAAAATAGCAGCCAGTCATAAAGTGACTATAGCGGAGATTCAGGCATGGAACAATATGAACAATACTACCGTAATGATTGGACAAAAGCTTAAGATCAATACTCCTGCAGGTGAAAAAATGATGTATACTACTGCGTCTGTGGAAGTCCGCGGAAATGACGGTGAAGTAAAAAAGACCGCCGGAAACGGCAGTACCGTAACCGCAACAAAACCTGCAGCACCTGCAGGCTATGTGTATTATAAAGCACGAAACGGAGATACCCTTTGGGATATCGCACAACGGCATGGCACCACGGTGGCAGAGATCAGGAAGCTCAATGGCGCTTCAAAATGTAATAACTTAAAAGCAGGCACCATATTGAGGCTTAGTTCAAAAGGTTAGTTTCCGTAGCCGGGAATTGTGATGTGCAGGAAATTGAGAAGAGGAGCATTGAACGCTGCAGCATCCGGCATCGCAGCTTGCGGGCCAAAGTGAAAGAAGGTTGGCATTGCCTCGGAGGGAATAAATAAAGCATGATGATACGGCATCATGCATGATGTAAATACAGCATACAATGACCATCATTCAGCGTGATAGTAAAAATAGAATCTGACTGCACTTGTAAAAGAAATAAGTGTACTTTTGGCGGCATTTATTTTGGGGCATCACGTAACAAGTGGCATTGCTCACATTGATCATCGAACGTTTAGATTTTTTAATTTTTGACTACCCAGGATCCACAACCGCAGGCAGGAGTTAGCGCCGACTCGGAAGTTCAGCAACCCGTTTCACTTTTCTTCATATTCACCATTTTTTTAAAAGCAGGTTGCCTTGGCTTTGGTGGATTTATGTCGCTGATTTCTGTTGTTGAAAGCATCATTGTCAGAAAACGTAAACTGCTAAGCCCTGAAGAGATGCTCGATGGCATATCGCTGGCCAGCTTATTACCCGGCCCACAGGCTGTAAATGTGGTGGCATACACGGGTAATAAGTTGAAGGGTCCGTGGGGCGCTGTTGTTGCCGGCATCGCTGTAGTGCTGCCCTCTTTCATCCTGATGATGTTGTTAAGTTATCTCTACGGCATCTACGGAAATATTACAGAAGTGAAACGGTTCTTCCAGGGATTTGTACCGGCCGTAGCCGCTGTCATTATTAGCGTGGCCTACAGGATGGCGAAACAAAACGTGAAAGGCAAGATCGAACTGGCATTGGTATTACTGGCCATCGCAGCACTAATCTTTATTCCACGCGATTATCGTCTTTACATAACATTTTTACTGGTGCTCCTCTTTGGTATCATCGGTTACCTGTTATTCACCGACAAAAAAGCACTGGCTGCAGCACCTAAACCCGACCGGTCAAAATTTCCTTTTATAACAACCAGCCTGGTACTGCTGATGATTGCGGTACTCGCATCAGGGCTTTATATTCCGGTGCAGGATCCAAAAAGCCTTTTCAACCTTGTAAAAACATTTGCCGGACTGAGCGTAATGCTTTTTGGTGGCGGATATGTGATTATACCCATCATTCAGCATCATGTAGTGGAAGTATTTCACTGGGTTACGCAGGCAGGTTTCAAAGATGGCATTGCATTCAGTCAGGTAATGCCTGGCCCCATCCTGATTGCCGCCGCATTCATCGGTTTCCAGGTAAAAGGAGTACTCGGCGGATTGCTTTCCACGATTGCCATCTTCACACCACCGGCCATTTTGATGGTGGTGGCATCCAAGGCCATGGAGTTTTTCAAGAAGTCAGTCGTCGCAAAATCTGTATTGCGCGGTATCCGGTGCGGAGTGATCGGCATGATCTTTTTCGCGGCCTGGGAGCTGGCAAAAATGACAGATTATTCATCTGTTGCTGCTTTTTGGCCGTCATTACTTATTTTTGGCGGGGCTTTGTTTGCGCTCATCAGATACAATGTTGATGTGATTTACATAATTCCCACAGCCGGATTAATCGGTTTTTTTCTATACCCATAAAATTTCAGAATTAAACAGACGAGTATGCAAGCTCTTTTTCTCGTAGGTGAACAAAGGTCAGGTTCTAATTTGCTGCGGTTGATGATTTCGAATTCGCATGAGATAGCAGCACCGCATCCGCCGCATATCCTTCAGCGGATCGACCCTATTGTTCCTGTGCATGTTATACTGGATGATGACAAGTTCAATCAGATGGTGGAGATTGTATGCAGGCTGGTAGAAACCAATCCTGTATTGTGGCTCAATACTACCCTGAAGCGTGATGATGTTAAACGCCGTTGCCGCGAAAAGCATGTGATAGCCATCTATGGAGCAGTGATGGATATTTATGGTGAATCAAATGGCGCAAGGGCCTGGCTTTGCAAGAGCATGCAGAATATTCGCTGGGCTGATCATCTCAATCATTACTTCGGTAACAATAAATATATCTACCTGCACCGCGATGGACGTGACGTGGCTCTTTCTTTCTCCAAAGCAGTAATCGGTGATAAGCATGTTTATAATATTGCCAAACAATGGTCTGTGCTGCAGCGCCTTTGCCTCGATGCACGTGCCAACCTGCCGACAGACCGCTACTTCACTGTTTCTTATACAGAACTGACGGAAGAAACAGAAAGCACACTGCGTAACATGTGCGCATTTCTCGGTATCGAATTCATGCCGGAGATGATGGAGTTTTACGACAGCCAGGAAGCGAAGAATACCGCTGTTGCCAGCTCGCTTTGGGAAAACGTTACCAAACCCATCATGCATCATAACTATAACAAGTTCCTGAAAGAGATGCCGGAAGAGCAGGTACGGATTTTTGAATCGGTGGCCGGTAATGAACTGGATGAACTGGGTTATGAAAGGGTATTTGTAAAGAAAGGTGAAGAAATGCAGTTCACCGCCGAACAGATTGCACAATTCAATGCGGAGAACGACAGGCTGAAAAAAGAACAAAGCCTGAAAACTGATCCGGAAGACATGGAAAACCGCAAACGGCAGGATCAGGTACTGGTAGACCTGAAGCAGTTGGCCAAGGAATGGTCAAAAGAAAAGGTACTCTCCTGATAACTTACATTAAACGCTGTAATACAAATCCCTGTTGAAATTTCAGCAGGGTTTTTTTTTCAGAAAGACTTGCCTTTGTAATAAAAGGTGAACTGGTGCGGCGTAGGCTCTACCCGCAGCACATCATAATCGAGCCGCAGGCTGCTGTAATTCTCCATCGGCAGCTCCTGCTGTAAACCAAAAGAAAAGAAGGTGATCCGGTCATCGCGACCAATATAATAGAGTGAGTTCTGACTCATTTCCACATGATCCGGCATGTAACGATCCAGCTGATAGGTCTGCCCTTTATAAAAAACTTTAAAAAATCCGACATCATCCGCGTAGGTAACCAGGTTATCGGTCACCTTCAGCTGGTCGGGATTAAATTTGCCTACCGTAAACACCACACCATCGTAAAATATCTTAAACTCACCATCACTTGTCTGGTACACCACCAGGTTATCGCCGGTTAAGAACCACCTGATCTCAAAGTGCTCCAGTGTAAAGGGCTGGCCTTTGTAAAATACCTTGAAATCACTGTTATAGTCATTTAGATATGCGACCACATTCTTGCCAACTTTAATCTCCGTTACATTTTGCACCGGCTGCGGGTAAATATTTCCATGGTAAAATATCTTCAGGCTGTCATCAATAGTGGTATATGCCAGTATGTTTTTCCCTATATCACTGATCTTGATCGGATCAGCAATGAGGTCCTGGCTCAGCGTGAAGATCCTGCCTGCGGTATAAATGAAATATCCTTTTGACAATGGATCCGAGAACCCGATAATGCTGTCGGAAGCTACCCAGTCGTAAGGGTTGCGAACGAGCAGCATGGATTTGCCATTGTCGTATACATGTAAGGAGGTGTTGTTTTTCATTACCACATAGTTGCCGGTCATGAAATAATCGGTTGTGAATCCTTCATTCACTTCCAGCACCTTGCCTTTCTGATACACCTTGAAGCTGTTGTTGCTTGAGGTATAGGCAATGCAGTTACCGCCTATCTTAAAACTCTTGGGAGGCAGGTACTCTATTTCCCTGCTCACAGAATCATCAAACACAAAAAAAGCATTGCGGACATTGAGGTATGCAGAAAGCCCCTGTGAATAGAGGTTGAATGCAGCGGGAAAGAGCAATAAAAATAAAAGTGCTGACTTCAAAGTTTGGATTAATTTGTATGTACCGGAATAGCGGAAGTAAGTTAAAGTCAAAATTCAATAAATCAACCGGAGGTAATCTCTGCAATTAATGAACCGGCTTTCATTTTGTGTATCCGGCTGCGGATTTTAAAAAATGCTGATGTGGATTTCCTCGGCAGTTATGCCACATGATGACGATGCTGTTTTTATGCGATAGTGTAACTAAACAACAACGGCTGCACCGGCGTAACGTGATCTCATTTCTTCAAAAACTTCTTCAATGGCTTCCACCTCTTCCAGCCTGACCAGCCTGTCTCTGAATTCTTTCACGTTAGGCAATCCTTTGAAATAATTAGCATAATGCTTCCTCATTTCCAAAACTCCTAACCTGCCTTCCTTCCATTGCACAGATTTATGCAGGTGGGTGCGCGACACTTCAATACGGTCATCAATAGAAGGCGGAGCAAGATGCTCGCCTGTTTTCAGGAAATGTCTCACTTCATTAAAAAACCATGGGTTGCCGATGGCAGCACGGCCAATCATTACGCCATCGACATCAAAATTTTCGCGGATGAATTTTACCTTCTCCGGCGAGGTAACATCACCATTCAGAAAAATGGGGATGCGGATGCGCGGATTTTTTTTAACCTCATCAATAGGTTCCCACCTTGCCACACCTTTATACAGCTGGCAACGGGTTCTTCCATGAATACTGAGGGCAGCTATGCCTACATCCTGCAGCCGCTCGGCCACTTCCATGATATTAATGCTGTCATCGTCCCATCCGAGCCTTGTTTTCACGGTAACGGGTAAAGTAGCGCGCTTCACAATTTCGCCTGTCATCTTCACCATCTTCGGTACATCTCTTAAGATGCCGGCACCTGCGCCACGGCAGGCTACTCCTTTTACCGGGCAACCGTAATTGATATCGATGAGGTCCGGTTGTGCTTCTTCTATGATATCAACACATTCCACCATTGTATCTACCTCGCCACCAAAAAACTGAATGCCGATGGGACGCTCATAATCATATATATCGAGCTTCTGCACACTCTTTCGGGCATGACGGATTAAGCCTTCCGAAGAAATAAATTCCGTATACATAAGGTCGGCGCCATTCATCTTACACACTGCCCTGAATGGCGGATCACTCACGTCTTCCATCGGTGCCAGCAGCAACGGGAATTCACCCAACAATATGTCACCGATTTTAACCATGCTGCTTAACTATCATTATAATTACGTAAGTGCCATACAAAGTGTACTGCAGATCACCGATTTTACACTACGGTCAACAGCACGCCAGCATCGCTTCTTTATATTTTCCTTAAATGCGCTTCAAATTTACGATTTTTGAGGCATGATACGCCGACGCTTTCCGATGGATGGTATGCATCCTTTACTGCAACTGCTGCTGCTGACCTCACTCACCCTTATTCTCATTTTTCTGTTTACCATGCTCGCCATGTTCCTGGTGAAGCCAATGTTTGGTATCACCACCATTGATATCGTGCTGCAGCAAGCCCTCAGTAATCCCAATGGTGTTGCCATGAACCCCAACCAGGTGAATGCCATCAAGCTGCTGCAGTTCATGTCGTCACTCGGCGGATTTTTTGTGCCTGCCATCATGTTCGCCCTGCTGAAATGGCCCGGTGGCGATTTCCTTCGTTTGCGGCGCCGATATTCGCTCTGGTTGCTGCCATTGGCGGCCCTCGTGCTTGCATCGGCAGGGCCCTTCATCAGTTATATGTACACCCTGAATCAGCAACTTGATCTTCCTTCCTTCCTTGATCCTGTCGAAAAAATGATCAGGGATTCCGCCGACTCCAATGAGAAGATGACAGCGTTATTTATCAGGATGCCGCTGCCGATAGATCTTTTCATCAACCTCATAGTGATTGCCATCATTCCCGCCTTAGCCGAGGAATTATTCTTCCGCGGTTGTGTACAACAGGTTATGAAAGAATGGCTGAGAAATGCCCACCTGGCCATCTGGGTCACCGCTTTTGTATTCAGCTTCATCCATTTTGAGTTTTACGGATTTGTTCCAAGGATGCTGCTGGGCGGCCTGCTTGGTTACCTGTTTTACTGGAGTGGTAACTTATGGGTACCGATTGTTGCACATGCTTTTATAAACGGCGGGCAAATCATCATGGCTTACCTGCACGAACACGGCATGATACAGTTCGACATTGCGGGCGATGATGCCCTTCCCGCTTCCGTCATCGTGATCAGTACTTTTATGCTGGCAGCGTTGTTGTTTTTTTTCAGGAAGGTCAGCGACCGGCGAAAGTTTATTTTCTGACAGGCTGATGCAACAGCCATATTCAGCCATTGAATAATTTGCTTTTTTGCTCAATGGAAGATGCAGCCTTCTGTACACGTTTTCAGCTTAAGTTTTAAAAGACCGCATTTCATGCAACAGGAAGAATGGATGAAAGTATATGAAACACCTTACATGCACCAGGCAATCATCGTGCAAAGCCTGTTGAAAGAGCACCACATCGAAGCGGTAATATTGAATCAGCAAGACTCTTCTTATATTACCATCGGTGAAATCAGTGTGTGCGTGGCACTCAAAGATTCGGCTGACGCGCTAAATATTGTAGAAGCATCCTTTTCTGAAGAATAGCTGGGAAGTCAAGTTGTATTGCCGCTGCTATCTCAAATGCAATAACTATGAATGATCTGCCAAGACGGGCCGTTACTGCCATTGCCTTCGCCGCAGTAATGCTCGGAGGAATAATGTTGCATGAATATGTTTTTCTCCTGCTGATGCTGATCATACACACCGGTTGCTTATGGGAATATAACAGGCTGATACGTTCCATGCAGGAATATAATCCGCATCAGCGAAAGACAGCCACGGTGTATACTATTGTTTCCGGTACACTGATTTTTTACCTGCTCGGAACAGGATTCCGGTTTCTTCCTTACGTGAATGAATACATCTACTTCCTCGTGGTTCCCTTGCTGCTTGGATACCTCGTGCTGGAATTGTTTCTGCAAAGTCCGTCACCGTTGCGCAATGCAGGCCTTCAGGTAACCGGTATTGTTTATATCACCTTTCCGCTCGCCATGGCATTGTTTTTTCCATATGCACATGAAAACGGCGTATGGTTTCCTGTACGCTGCGGATTGATACTGGGCATCGTATTATTGGTTTGGACGAATGATACCATGGCCTATTTTGCCGGATCGCTATTCGGTAAACACAAGCTGTTTCCATCGGTATCGCCTGCCAAATCATGGGAAGGATTTGCCGGCGGATTAATTTTTTCCATCCTGACCGGCTGGCTCCTCTCGCTGTATTTTCCGCAATTCGGCGCTGCAGGCTGGATGACAACAGGAGCCATTGTTTCCATTTTCGGCACCATCGGCGACCTCGTTGAATCGATGATTAAAAGAGCTGCCGGCGTGAAAGACTCGGGTTCATTCATGCCCGGCCATGGCGGTTTCCTCGACCGTTTTGATGCCTTCATTTTTTGCATTCCTTTCGTATTTGGCTTTTATATGATGACACTGTTGATGAAATGACAACGTAGTATTTATATTCACACCGTTTTACAAGCTGCTACGGATGATTCGCATTCACAAAGAAGGAACCGCCACATTGTTGCTGATGGCAGCAGTGTTGCTGATCATCAACGCAGCGTTGCTGATATTGCTTCCGCTTCCACAATGGCTGCAGGCAATGCTGATATTGCTGAGTACCGGGTTTTATCTGTTCCTCATTTCCTTCTTCCGTAACCCAAAGCGAAATACGCTTATGAATGATGCGGTGATCATTGCACCGGCAGACGGTAAAGTGGTGGTGATAGAAGAAACTGTAGAAACAGAATATTTTCACGCACCGAGGCGGCAGGTCTCCATTTTTATGTCGCCGGCCAATGTGCATGTTAACCGTAACCCGATCAGCGGTGAAGTGAAATATGTCAGGCATCATCCCGGAAAGTTCCTCGTAGCCTGGCATCCTAAATCATCCACGGAAAATGAAAGGACCACAGTGGTAATCGCCAATGACAAGACTGAATTGCTGATGCGGCAGATTGCCGGTATTCTTGCGAGGAGAATAGTGAACTACCTGCAGCCGCATCAAAAGGTTGCGCAGGGTGAAGCATTCGGATTCATCAAATTCGGTTCAAGGGTTGACCTTTTCCTTCCGCTGCATGCAAAAATTGCAGTGCAACTGAATCAGGATGTGCGGGGTGGCGAAACGGTGATTGCTTCCATCGACTGATCAAAGTCTGTGCAGCATCCTTTTATCATAGATCTTTTACCACGCAGTTAGCTGCATGATTATTTTTTTCATCAATCTTTTGCTGATGCTTCAACCTTCCCGGCCCGATCATGAATTGCTGACTCCTTTTGAAAAAGGAAACGGCAACCAAACCTGCACTTATGAAGAATGCATTGCCTGGTATCAACAACTCGATCATAAGTTTGAAGAAGTGAAAATGCTCACCTACGGCAACACAAGCGTCGGGAAACCATTGCACCTTGTTGTTATCTCAAAAGACAAAATTTTCCTTCCTGAAGAAATACGCCGCAGCAATAAAAGGATTTACCTGATCAACAACGGCATTCACCCGGGCGAACCGGATGGTATTGATGCCAGCATGATGTTCGCAAGGGATGTATTGATGAAGGAGGCTTTGAACAAAATACTCGGTCATGTTGTCATCATAATCATCCCGGTGTATAACGTAAGTGGCATGCTCAACCGCGCCTCTTTCAGCAGGGTGAATCAAAACGGGCCGGAGGAGTATGGTTTCCGCGGCACCGCGCAGCACTACGATTTAAACAGGGACTTTGTGAAATGTGATTCGAAAGAAGCGCAATCCTTCACGCAGATTTTCAGGGAATGGCAGCCGGAAATATTCGTGGATACACATGTCAGCAACGGAGCCGATTATCAATATACCATGACATTGATTCCCACGCAGCCCGATAAGCTGCAACCTGTGCTGTCTGCTTACCAGGAAAAAACCCTGTTGCCCGATCTTTTTAATGCCATGAAGAAGGCCGGCTTTGAAATGACGCCTTATGTAAATTGTATGGGTGAATCACCTGACTCGGGCATTGTGCAATTTCTCGAAACACCACGCTTCTCCACCGGCTATGCAGCACTCTTCAACTGTATCGGCATGATGCCTGAGACACATATGCTGAAAGCTTATGAGCCGAGAGTGCGCAGCACCTACAGACTGCTCGAAGAAGTAGGCAACATCGTGAACCGCGACTTTGAACAGATCGGCATTAATAAGAAGAAAGCCGATGAAGCGGTTGCATTGCAAAAAGAATTTGCCCTGAACTGGACACTCGATGAAAATAAATTCAACCTCCTATCTTTCAAAGGCTATGCGGCAAAACATAAAATGAGTGAAGTGAGCGGCCTGCAAAGACTTTACTATGATACCCTTGAACCATTCGAGAAAGAGATTAAGTATTTCAATCACTATGCCGCCGGTGATATTGCCGTTGCGCCTTACGCATATATCATTCCGCAAGGATGGGAAAAGGTAACCGACCGGCTGGCATGGAACGGTGTGCTGATGAAGCGACTGGCAAAAGATACATTGCTTAGTGTGAATGTCTATTACCTTGAAGATTATACAACAGGTGACCGTGCCTTCGAAGGGCATTACCTTCATGCCAATGTGAAAGTACGGAGTGAAGTGCAGCAGCTTGCTTACTATAAGGGAGATTACGTGCTCTTTCCCGATCAGTTCGCCAACCGTTACATCGTTGAAATGCTCGAGCCGCAGGGCGTTGATTCTTATTTCGCCTGGAATTTCTTTGATGCTGTCTTAATGGAAAAGGAATATTTCTCGGATTATGTCTTCGAAGACATGGCTGCCGCATTGTTGCAAAAAGATTCGCTGCTGAAGGCGGCACTGGAAGAACGGAAGAAGGCCGATGCTGCATTCGCGAAGAGCGCGGAGGCACAGTTATACTTCATCTATACCCATTCCCGATATCATGAAAAAGCGTTCCGGCGTTATCCTGTGGCAAGGCTGATGGAAAGCATCGCTCTTCCGTTGGAATAATCTGCATACAAGTAATATCGCGTAACTTTCCTCTTTATGATTCACGCATCAAAAAATAAACTGCCGAAAGAAGTTCAGCAATTCCCGGTTATGAAAATTGCCGGAAGCAGCCGCACGGAAACGACAGATGATGTGGTGAAAGAAGCGCCGCTCGAAATAAGTATCGCTTATGGCAGCGCAGGACATCGTAAAAAGGAATTGCTCGCTGTTACCATGAGAACGCCGGGCCATGACTTTGACATGGTTACGGGATGGCTTTTCGCCGAACACATTATTGAGCGCTTTGCAGATATTATTTCCATTCGCTTCACCGGACATTTTGATGATCCTGCTTTACAGGAAAATGCTTTGCTGGTGGAACTTTCCGCTGATGTGAAGGTTGACCTTTCCGCCAAAAAGCGATTCATCACCAATTCAGCCTGCGGATTCTGCGGAAGCAGTGCCTTCGATGTATCGTCACATGAAGGCACTTACATTCCAATGGTAAACGGAGAAACGATTCCGCAAAATATTATCAGCCGATTGCCGGAAATGATTCAATCCGGGCAAGGGCTGTTTTCGACAACCGGCGGATCGCATGCCGTAGCGTTGTTCTCCTTTGATGGCAAGCCGCTCAAAAGTTTTGAAGATGTCGGCCGCCATAATGCCATGGATAAACTCATTGGTTACATGCTGAAACAGCAATCTATTCCATTAACCAACACGATGGCCGTTTTTAGCGGGCGGCTGAGTTATGAACTGGTGCAGAAAGCGCTGGCCGCCGGCATACCTGTACTGTGTTCTATTGGCGCGCCGACGAGCCTGGCGATTGAACTGGCGGATGATTTTAATATGACGGTTGTGGGTTTCTTAAAAAAAGACCGGATGAATATCTACTGCGGCGCAGAAAGAATTGCGCTGAAAACAAATGATGATCAGCCATGAAACTACGATTCGACAGGAATTCTCTGCGGCTACGCCTGAAAAAATCAGATCTGGAAAAGCTGCGCAATGAAAATGTAATCACTGAGATCATTCCTTTTCCGCAAGGCACCTTCGCTTACAGTTTATGGATCGAAAAGGACCAACAGGAAGTTTCCGCAATGGTGGAAGAACGGTCCGTTAAAGTGATGGTGCCGAACGGTATTGCACTGACCTGGATGAATAATAACGAAGTCGGAATTTATCATACCATGCAGGTGGATGAAAACAAAAACCTCGACATCATCATCGAAAAGGATTTTCCCTGCAAGGAAGCGAGGGAGCAAGATCCGCGGGATTTTTTCACACCGGATGATGTGGCCATTCCGCCGAATCAGTGCTGATCGTTGATCAGCGGCTGAATAGTTTTTCCTTCCATTCCTTCATTCCTCCGTCCAGCGAATAGGCGCTCGCTTCCGGAAAATGTTTCTTGAAAAGCTTCACCGCCTCTGCGCTGCGTTTACCGGAAGCACAATAAAAAACAACGGGCTTATCATGACTTATGCTTTGCAGCCTGCTTTCCAGTTCGGCACCCGGAAAATGTTTGCCGCCGATATCAAAAGTATTGCGCTCTGCTGTTGAACGCACATCAATCAATTCAAATGTCCGGTCGTCAAGATGCTGCATGACCTCCTCCACGGTAATCAGCGCCACCGGAATAGTTTCGGGAAGCTGTTTAATGAGCGTATGGGTTGTTCTTCCTATGCTGATGATGCGGCTTTGCAATGACTGTGCATTCAGCAGCAGCATTTTACCGGTAAGCGGCTCGCCTGTCTGCGTGATGAGTTTGATCACCTCATTGGCCTGCATGCAACCGATAATTCCGGCCAGCGTAGGAATCACGCCGCCTTCGGCACAGTTGGGAATCAGGGCAGCATTCACATCGGGAAAAACATCGCGGTAGTTGGGAGAACGTGTTCCGTCATCATTTGCGACATTCCAGATGGCCACCTGTCCTTCGTACTGGTAAATGGCGCCGTACACCGATGGCTTGCCAAGCAGGAAGCAGGCATCATTAATCAGGTAACGTGTTTCAAAATTATCCGTGCCATCCACAACGATGTCATGATCACCAATCAGCTTCATCACATTGGCGGCGGTCACCTTTTCTGCAAAAGCATGCAGGATCACCTGCGGATTTTGCTGTTGTAATTTGCTGCACGCTATCGCTGCTTTATTCTTTCCCACATCTTCCGGCGTGAACAGAATCTGACGGTGCAGGTTGCTGATAGCAACGGTGTCGAAGTCAGCGATTGTAATACATCCCACGCCGGCCGCAGCAAGATACTGTGCAGCAGGACAACCCAATCCGCCGGCACCAATCATCAGCACTTTCGCTTCTTGCAACAGGCGTTGCTTATCTTCCCCGAAATCCGGCAACAATAGCTGGCAACTGTAACGGAGTGCTTCCAGGGAAGTGTTCATTTTTTTTTGCGTGATGTTAATCATGTGAAATAAGATCGGCAATCAATATCGTTACCCTTCAAATTGTAATTTTTCTATGCTGTTGCGTTAGTATACTTATTACTTCCCATCATCTCAACAATCAAAGCAAGATCAATATCCGGATATCATTGGCCATACAAAGATGACGCTGTCAGTGCCTGGCACAGCTTAAAAGAAAATTGCTCAGCTGTTGTTTAGTAATAGCTGCTTTGCTTTTATCAAATCTTCCTGTGTATTCACATTCATCAACGCATTGGCGGAAGGTACTTTGATGACAGCAGCATCGCTGTTGATCAGCACCTTTCTTGGGCAGGAATAACCCTGTGCAAGAAATGACAATAACACTGCATAACTCTTCGGTTCCCAGATCGCGATCAGCGGCTCCGGTAATCCGTCATGCGGGCTTTCGAAAGCAGTGGCAATGCGGGCAGTGTTGCGATGCTCGACGAGGAAACGCAAGACATCTTCGTGGAGCAAGGGCAGGTCACAGGCAACCACCAGCCACGCTGCATCAGGCTGTTGGCGAAAGGCCGAGAGGATAGCGCCATACGGCCCCAATCCAAGGAAGGTATCGGTGATTGTTTTGAATGACGAATGCAGTTCCTCTTGTTGCTCTTCCCGGCAGGAAATAAAAACATCCTTACAGCATTGCTGCAACAACTCCGCCATGAATAGCCGCTGTTCTTTCCCGTGCCAGCTGATTCTTCCCTTATCACTGCCAAGCCGCAGGCTTTTACCGCCTGCCAACACTAATCCTTTCAGCACAGGTTTGGCGGCCTTCATCTTTTCGTGAAAGAAGCTGATGATCATTTCCTTCGCCGTTATCCGGTAAACGGGAATCTTCTCCACGCCTGGCAGGGCTTCCTTCACGAAATCAAAAATATCTTCCGCACCGCCGGCCAGTAAAATCAGCTGTACATTGGTAAGCTGCTGTATTCTTTTTCGCAGCGAATCTTTCCTGGCCGGATGTATCACCACCACCTGCGTTTTGGCCTGATGATGATTGCCGTTTACCAAAACAATATCAGCATCATGCATCAGCTGCCGGAACTGAAATGCATGCAAGGTCTTTTTAAATTCGAACTGATGATGGCTGATCTTGTCCGTGTATTCCATCACGGCGCCGGAGGCAAGCTTTCCAGGCAATGTCACCGCATCATCTTCTTTAGCATGGTCCGCATCAACATAGGCACATGCAAATTGCGGCGACAGGCTGCTGATGATTGCATCTGCCAGCATTTTGATATCGGCACACGGAGCACCTACGATGGCCCATTCATTTCTTGCGAAAAAGCCAAGCGCGGGTTTCAGGAGATCCGCATGTTTTTTATGCTGCTGAGAAATCATTTTTTCCACCGGTTTTACTGAGCAACTTTGTTTCTTTAATCACTATGTGGTGACTCATCGCTTTACACATGTCATACACCGTAAGTGCTGCCACCGATGCGCCGGTTAGCGCTTCCATTTCAACACCTGTTTTGGCTGTAATGGCTGTTGTACATTCAATCACAAGTTCATTCGTATTCCTCATCTGAATCGTAATGTTGCAATTTTCCAGGCTGAGCGGGTGACATAAAGGAATCAGCGCTGCTGTTTTTTTGGCAGCCATGATGCCGGCGAGAATGGCTGTTTGAAAAACAGATCCTTTTTTTGTCCGGATATCACCATCGCTGAATTTTGCAGCAATAGCTGCCGGTAAAACAACCACGCTTTGTGCCACGGCAACACGGCGGGAGACCTGCTTCTCCCCTACATCCACCATCTTCACCTTTCCATCCTCATCCAAATGCGTAAAATCTTTCATCATGTTTACACGGGAATTTTGTGAGCAACATACTCAACATCAAAACCAACCTTTACTACCTGCGGATCCATGCATTCAATATCTCCATACTCGGTACACTTCACCTTTCGTAAAGTTATTCCGTTCGAGCGGAAGTTCCATAAAAGCATTCCGGCCCACGAGATTGGCAAAATCGCCCGAACCGTTTCCCATCGTGGGATCTGCCAGCCATTGTCCCTGCTCATTCACCCTAAGTTTCACCTGCAGGAAATATTGCAGCTGCGGCGTGAAAACAAAATCTTCTGCGAGCATGGCATAATGATTTTCGTGTTCTACATTCCATGAAGCCATCAGCCAGGGAAGAAAGTAACGGTGCAGGCACATAAACGTGCTGACCGGATTTCCCGGCAGGGCAAACACAAGCAGTCCGTTGTCATGTTTGCCAAACCAGAAAGGTGCGCCGGGCCTTTGCTTCACTTTATGGAAAAGTTTTTTTACCGAAAGCTCTTCAAGTGCTTTCGGCACATAATCAAATTTACCTGCGGAAATGGCGCCGCTGATGATGATCACATCATACTCGCTGAGGCACTCGCTGATGGTTTCCTTCGAGACAGCCGCGTCATCACGGATATGCAGCATCGCAGCATCCAGTCCGAACTGCTTCAGCACGGCCTGCACCGCATAATTATTGGAACGCCTTACCTGGAATGGCGCCGGCGTTTCCGTTACTTCCACAAGCTCATCGCCGGAAGAGATAACCACCACGCGTGGCAACTTCTTCACCAATAATTCATTTTTTCCGGTAGCAGCAGCCATATTGATGATGGCCGGCGAGATCCGTTGATCACGACTGCATACCACTTCGCCCTGTCGCTTGTCTTTGCCTTTGAAGTGAATATTCTGTGCAGCCATCACCTGCTCCGTGAGCAGCGTAGCCAAGCCATCTTTCATCGTAAGATCTTCATAGCGGATGACAGTGTCAACCGTTGCACCAAGCGCTGCGCCGGTCATAATCTCTATACATTCATCTTCCGATTGAATAGTCAGGGGTATATCACCTGCTGCCTGTGTGCCTGCCATCCTGAAACTGCGGACACCGGCTTTCCAAGCGGCATACCGTACGGCAATGCCATCCATCGTAACCCTGTCATACGGCGGAAAGTCACGGTCTGCGATAATGTCTTCCGCCAATACACGGCCCAATGCCCCGGTGAAAGCGATTCGTTCCGTACCGAAATCTCTTACTTGCGCGAGTACAATTGTATCGGCTTCCGCTACAGTGATCATAGATGGATGTTTTAGCTGACAGGGGCAGGTATGCGCAAGTGGTGTGACGATTTTTGAAACCGGACGATGACTGCAAGTAAGACAACTTTCATCAGCAGCCGTACAGTCGTGAACATACTGCACAGGAAGGCTTCCCGGCTACTTATTGTTGTTGCTTTTTCTTTTCCTTCTCCTGGTCTTTAAAATAACCGCGCAGCAGGAAGCTATGCTGCATGGCTTCCAGGTCTTCATTCAGCTTCACCGAACCCTCTTCCAGGTTTTTGATGGTGGCCTTCATGCTTTGCGCCGTGGAATCGTCGGTCATGATAACACCCAACGGCGATGAAGGATCATTCACCGATGCTTCGAGGCTGCTGACTACAGCACTGGCATCTTTCACAATCTGATTGAGCTGTGTAACAGATTGCCTGATTTTGCTGAAGACCATCGTGTCGGTGACAAGTTCATTGGCCAGCCCGTCGCCTTCATTCAGTTTGGTAGTGTAGGATTTTATTTCGGCAGACACCTGCTTCGCGTTTTCCGCAGCTTCACTTAATGTTTTTGTAGTCGCTTCCAGGTTATTGTACAGCGTCTTATCAACCAACAACTTCCCGAGTGTGCCTTCACCGCTCATAATCTTCTTGCCGATCTCTTTGAAATCAGTGGTGATGGCCAGGATGTTCACGTTATTTTCCTGTAGCGTGTTGAACATGTCTTCCGTAGTATATGCCTTGTCAACACCCAGCCGGTCGCCTTCCTTTATCGCAGGCTTGTCAGCGCTGCCACCGTATATGACGATGATCTTGTTCCCGATCAGACCGTCGGAGCTGATCTTGGCTTTCGCATTGTTATGGATGAAGGGTTGTGCTTTCTGATCGATGTTCATAACCACCAGCACCTGCGACTCGCCGAAGAAACTCATGTCCTTTACGGTGCCGATCTTCACACCGGAAAACCAGATATTATTTCCCTGCTGCAGTCCGCCGACATCGTCGAACACGGTGGTGATTTCCACTTTCCTGATAAAGCTTTTATTCAGGCTGCCTATTGCCAGAACGCCGGTAATGAAGAATGCCAGTCCGATCAGGATAAAGATGCCAACTACAATTGAACGCCTGTTGCTTGAGATAGCCATTGTTATTGTATAAAGTTGTAATCAAAAAAACTTTTCACCCTTTCATCGCCTGATTCAAACACATCTTCAAAACTGCCGACCCTTAAAAACCGCCCTTCCATCAGCATGGCGATACGGTCGCCTGTGGCTTTGGCACAGGTAAGGTCGTGTGTGATGATGATAGAACTGGTATGATAACGATGCTGCACTTCATTGATGAGTTCATTTATTTCCATGCAAGTGATGGGATCGAGCCCGGCGGTCGGCTCATCATAGAGCATGATCTCCGGTTTCAGGATCAGCGTGCGTGCTATGCCGATTCTCTTCCTTTGTCCGCCTGACAGGTCAGCCGGCATCTGATCAATTTTATCCTGCAGGCCAACAGCTTCCAGTACTTCATTCACCGCATCATTGATTTCGGCCGTCTTAAGGCTTCTCAGGTTCCGCACGAGTGGAAACTCAAGGTTTTCCCGTACCGTCATGCTGTCGTATAAAGCACTGCCCTGGAATGAAAATCCGATCTTCAGCCGCAATGCCTGCAGCTGCTTTTCATTCAGCTCGTTCACCTGCAGGCCGAGCACATTCACCGTGCCGCGGTCAGGTTTCAGCAGCCCGGAGATGATTTTTATCAGCACTGACTTGCCCGTACCAGAACGGCCCAGGACCACCACGTTTTCGCCTTTGTATACATCGAGATTCACATCGCTCAGCACGTGCAGCTCTCCGAAGGACTTGTATATTCCCTTCAGTGAAATCACCACCTGCTGCTCATCTATGACCTCTTTCTTTTTCCGCATACCGTCATTTTTCGCTTACTTCATTCTCATCCAGGTTATCACCTGCACGATCAGTATTTCTTCAATAAAAATAAGGAACATTGATATAACGACAGAAGTATTGGCCGCCCTGCCGACACCCTGTGTTCCCTGTGTGGCATTAAATCCTTTGTAGCAGGCCACGATGCCGATGGTAAAGCCGTACACAATAGCCTTGAACAGGGAAGAGAAGATATCGAGGAAGGTGATCTGCTGAAAAGCTGACTGAAAAAATGCAGTGAAGCTCGTGAGCTCATTCATGTGTACATTGAGGTAGGAGCCCATCAGTCCTACAAAAGCGCTGTAGATCATCAGCACCGGCACCGTGAGCGTGGTGGCCAGCACCCTGCTCACCACCAGGAATTTAAAGGGGTTCACGGCCGACACTTCCATCGCGTCAATCTGCTCGCTCACCTTCATGGAACCGAGCTCGGCACCGATATTGGAGCCCACCTTTCCGGCGGCTATCAGGGCGGTGACGAGGGGAGCCAATGCCCTGATGATGGCGATGGCTATCAAAGAAGGCAGCCAGGAGGCGGCACCGAATTCAGCCAGCGAGGGTCGCGACTGATTGGTGAAGACGATGCCGGTAACGAAGCCGGTTAAGGTGGTTAATGGCAGCGACTTATAGCCGATCTCAAAACACTGCCTGACGATTTCGCGGAACTCAAAAGGCGGCTGAAACACCTCCTTAAAAAAGCGTGTGACAAACTTAGCGGAATTGTACAGGTCGAGAAAAACCGGGTCGACCCATTTGGCTATAACATACTCTCTGCGTCCGGAACTCATGCCCCATACATCCTTACGTGAAAACTATACTGCTTCGATGACTTCATCATGGCTGACTGCTGTGTGAAACGCTTTAATCCTGCAAAGATACCGCAACGGTAATGCATCTTTTGAAGGGTTCAAGATATTTATTATTGGGGGAAAAAGTAAATTAGGGTGGCGTGCGCTTAGATTGTGCATTCTATAACAGGATCTGATGGTTTGCCTAAAAGTGCTGATGAAGTTGGAATAACATTCACTTAAAAATCAGCATGAAAAAACTGTGTTTATGATTGCTTCGATGAATAAAAAAGCTAATATCATTTCTGGAACGATGAAGGAATGCAGCAATGCGCCGCAGCGGACATAAAACAACCGGAAGCAACATTAAAAAAGCTATGTTCGACACTTGTTAAGCGATCATTTGTAATCGCTACCCGGCTTTTATTCAAATGGCTTGCATGGTAATTTTATTAAAAGCAATACGGAAATGACGGCTGATTTCAAGAACTAATGCATGAATCCGATTTGCTTTACCTTAGTTCAATAACAAAAAACAAATTACATGCGGCATCTTCTGGTTTTACTCTGGCTTGCTCCAGTCCTCTGCTCCTGCAATCAGCAAGCAGAAAAGAAAACGGTAACAGCTAAACCGGATTCGAGCTCAACGCTATATGGTTGCTGCGTTCCCGAAGTATTGGATAAGGCATGGTATGCTTCAGGAAAAAAAGCGCCACTGTTTGATGGGTTGGACGGAATACATTTTCCTGTTTCAACCAATAACGCAACGGCACAAAAGTATTTTGACCAGGGGATGATGCTGTCTTTCGCTTTTAATCATGCCGAAGCAGGGCGTTCGTTTTTTGAAGCTGCACGGCAGGATTCAACCTGTGCCATGAGCTGGTGGGGATTCGCCTACGTATTAGGACCGAATTACAATGCAGGCATGGAGAAAGATAATTTTATAAGGGCGTACGATGCCATGCAAAAAGCAAAAAAATTTGCTGCTGCAAGCACACAGAAAGAAAAAGATCTGATTGAAGCATTATCGCACCGCTATACAAACGACACCACCATTGCCCGGCCTTTGCTTGATTCATCCTATGCAGCAGCCATGCGGAAGGTTCATACCAAATATCCCGATGACGTTACGGTTGCCGCGCTATTTGCTGAATCACTAATGGACCTGCATCCCTGGGATCTCTATAAAAAAGATGGAACAATTCAGCCCTGGACACCGGAAATCTTAAACTTACTTGAAAAATGTTTACAGGCAGCACCAAAACATGCAGGAGCAAATCATTTTTACATCCATGCAACTGAAATGTCGCAACATGCCGAAATGGCAATGGCAAGTGCCGACCTGTTGCGTGACCTGGTTCCCGGATCAGGCCATCTTCTTCATATGCCCTCACATACTTACATACGAACAGGAAACTATCACGATGGAGTTATTGCCAATCAAAAAGCTGTGCTGATCGACAGTTTGTATGTGGAAGCCTGTCATGCACAGGGAGTATATCCGCTTGCCTACTATCCGCACAATTTTCATTTCATTTCAGCATGTGCTACGCTGTGCGGTGAAAGCAAAATTGCCATGACAGGAGCGCATGCAACTGCTGATCATTCGCATAAAAAATTATTGCTCGATCCGGCCTGGGCAACGCTGCAGCATTATTATTCCATACCCTGGTTTGTGGAAGTAAAACTTGGTTTATGGAACGATATTTTTCAATCACCACCGCCAGAAAAAGAGCTGAAGTATCCGTCAGTGATCTGGCATTACGCACAGGGAATGGCAATGCTTTCGCAAAATAAAACAGGGGATGCGAAGCAGCAGCTTGCAGCAATGGAAGTAATCATGCGCGATACAACAATCAAGGATTTGACGATATGGGGAATAAACAGCGTATATGATCTTTGCGTGATTGCGTCAAAAACCCTGGAGGGAGAAATAAATGCGAAAGAAAAAAATTATGCATCCGCCATCGCACTTTTAAAAGAAGCAGTGGCCATTGAAGATGCTTTAAATTACAACGAGCCGCCTGACTGGTTTTTTTCCATCCGCCATCATTTAGGGGCTGTTTTAGTGGCGGCAGGAAAATTTCAGGAAGCCATTGCCGTTTACAATGATGATCTAAAAACTTACAGAGAAAACGGATGGGCCTTAAAGGGACTAATGAATGCGTATGAACAATCAGGGGATAAGATGAAATACGATGAAACCAAAGCCCGCTTTGATATTGCATGGAAAAATGCTGACATTAAAATTGCATCTTCCAGGATTATGTGAAATTTCAACAGCAGGGCAATCAATGTATTTCCGCTGATATCATTACTGCGGGCTATAAAAAGTTGTACTTCAGGAACTTTGCATACTATTCATTGATCACAAAATTTACGACAATGATAGAAGAAGTGCCCTACAGGCAATAAGCATGAAGTACCGTTTGCCAACGCTTCATTTCCGCTGCCATGAATACTCCGCTTTTAAACTTTTTTCAGCGCTTTCATGGAAGACCTGATAAATCCTTCCTTATCCCTTTTTGCTTCCTTTATGATTGGCTTTATTTCCTGTGGAATTGTTAAATATTTCTCAGCCCATAAATGCACTTCCACCAAAATGGGAAACAACTCAATTCCCTTTTGGGTGAGTTTATAAAACACCCTCGACCTGGTGCCGGGATTTTCCACCTTTTCAATAATCCCATTTTCTTCCAGTGCCGACAAACGGGCAGATAAAATATTCGTAGCAATACCTTCTTGCGATTTCAGAAAGTCGCCATAAGTTGACTTATTGTAAAACATCAGGTCCCTGATGATCAGCAGCGACCACTTATCTCCCCAGATATCCAGCGAGCAGCTTAACGGGCACTCCGATCTTTTTTTCAACTTGCTCATAAAAATATTTTTTTGTTTGCACTTGCTTTTTGCAAGTATTGTTGTATGTTTGCACTTGCATATTGCAAGCAAAGATACAAACAGCCCATTAATAACAAAGACCATGAAGCAAACTATTTTAGTAACAGGCGCATCATCAGGCTTCGGTTTACTGATTGCAACCAAACTACATGATAGTGGATACAGTATTATCGGAACAAGCCGCTACCCAGCAAAGTATGCCGCAAAGTTTCCCTTTAAAATGATAGCATTGGACCTGGACGATGAACAATCATTAGCCACTTTTTCAGCGCGATTGTTCAGGGAAATAAATCAGCTGGATATGCTCATCAATAACGCCGGCTTTTTAGTGTCCGGTATTGCAGAAGAAATACCTGTTGAGTTAGGCAGGCAGCAGTTTGAAACAAATTTTTGGGGAACGATCAAGGTAACAAATGCAGTCTTGCCCCATTTCAGAAAACAAAAGTCCGGTAAAATAATAACAGTAGGTTCTATTGTAGGGTTGGTATCCTTCCCCAATGCAGCTTACTATGCAGCGTCCAAACATGCTTTGGAAGGTTATTTCAAAGCATTAAGATATGAACTGACAGAGTTCAATATAAGTGTTGCAATGATTCAGCCTTCTGCTTTCAAAACAAGCATTATGGATAACTCCTTTTCGCCGTTAAATAAAATTGACGACTACAACTCTTTGAGAAGCAAGATTGAAAAATTCACAACCGGCTTAGTCAATAGTGCTGAAGACCCTGCAATTGTTGCGGAAAAAGTACTTAATGTAGTCAGGGCTGACAGGCCTAAATTCAGGAATGTGGTTGGCAAGGGTACTAATGTGTTGTTTAATCTGCAACACTTTGCCTACGGGATTTTAGAAAAAAATGTGCTTAAGCAATTAAATAAAAACTAAAAATCCATTTCCTCCAACAATCTCAATCATACAAAAAATGAAAATTACACAAAACGGCAGCGCTTCAGATGCGGTCTACACTTATGCAACAGTTCCCACTCAATTTGTAGCAGCCAACGGTATTCAATTCGCCTATCGCTCTTACGGCAAAACGGGTGACATACCGGTTATTTATTTCAATCACTTAACGGCCAACCTTGATAATTGCGACCCGAGAATCATGGATGCCATTGCAGCACATCGTCAGATAATTTCATTTGACTATCGTGGTGTTGGCGCCACAACAGGCAAACAGGGAGAAAGTATTGCCGATATGGCAAAAGACGGAATCGCTTTTATTCATGCCCTGGGCTTCAAACAGGTTGATATTGCAGCATTCTCTATGGGTGGATTTATTACACAAGAAATACTTTTAACAGCACCGCAGCTGGTTCGTAAAGCAATACTTGCAGGCACAGGACCAAGAGGTGGCACAGGAATACCCGATGTGGCTGGTAAAACGTATGGTGATATTTTCAAGGGGCTATTTACATTCAGAGATCCCAAGTTCTATTTGTTTTTTAATCAAAATAAAATCGGAAAAGCTGCAGCAAAAGATTTTCTAAATCGCTTAAAAGAGAGAAAAGAAAACCGTGATAAAAACGTAGCGCTTTATGTGCTGAAAAAACAATTGAATGCGATAAAAAAATGGGGAAATGAAAGCCCTATGGATTTAAGTGTGTTCAAACTGCCGGTATTTATTGCCAACGGAGATGCCGACAGAATGGTGCCAACTCCATTATCTTTTGATATGGCTAAGAGATTTCCCAACGCCCAAATAAAAATTTACCCTGACTCCGGGCATGGTGGTATTTTCCAATACCACGAAGAGTTTATACCCAAAGCCATTGAATTTTTAAATCGATAAATCAACATGAAAAATAAATTTATCATAACACTCTGTATGCTTTCGCTTACCGCCGCTTTTGCACAAAACAAAACTACCTCTCCGATCAAGGTTCAAACCAAAGTTAAATCAGAAAAACACAGCTCTTCGTCCATATTGCTTTGGATGCGGACAGATACACCTCGTCAGGCAGGAATGGACAGGTGGAAAGGCCCGCACTCAAAAATAATCTCAGCGAATAAAGGGTTACTGGAATACAGGCAAATCCATTTAGCGGAAAATAACACCGGGCTATGGCAACCCATTAACGGTGTTGAAACTATCATTCCATCCGGCCGAAAAATTGATGGCATAGCCGATGTTACTTTGAAAAATGTCTTTTCCATTTTCAGAGGGAAAAAGCAAAACAAACTCGCCTCTAAAGATGAAGTAAATATTTTCAGGCGCACTATTCTATATGCCTCACTGGGAAATGCTTCCCGATGGTATGAAGCAGCACCACCCAGCGATGCCGTTAAAGCAAGAAGCATTGTTTTTTTCAGCATCAAAGAAGGTGTAAGTGAAAATGATTTTAAAAAATATATAACCGAAGAACTCACACCCACTTTAGCGAATATGGGTGTACTGAAAGAGTTAAGAAGCAAAGTGTATATGCCCTGGAAAGAAAAGCAATGGAACACACCAGGTGTTGCTCACGACAATGCGAAAGAAGTGCAGTTTCAAGCCTCGCTCATGGTAGGTTTCGCTGATGCAAATGCCATGGCAGCATTTTTCACTGGAGATGAAATCAAAAAATCAGCTGACAGACTATCACTGTTTTGCTCAGCAATTCATGCATACGAAATACAGGAAACCATAACATTTGTTGAAGACGGTAAAATTATTCATTAAATAAAAAGCACTTAAAAGATGAAAGCATTCACTGTTACAAAATACAGCGATAAAGAAAAACTAAAACTCGCTGACATACCGGTACCGGTGGCCAAAGACAATGAAGTATTGGTTGAGGTACATGCTGCCGGAATAAATTTACTGGACTCGTTGATAAAGAAAGGCGAATTCAAAATTTTTCTTCCCTACAAACCGCCATTTGTTTTAGGACACGATGTTGCCGGAGTTATTACACAGGTTGGCTCAGGTGTAAAAAAATTTAAGGTTGGCGATGAGGTTTATGCAAGGCCTTCCAACTTTCATATTGGCACTTTTGCCGAATATATTGCCATCCCTGAAAACGATTTAGCCCTGAAACCAAAAAATATCTCCATGGAAGAAGCGGCATCCATTCCGTTGGTTGGCTTAACGGTATGGCAGGCCTTGATTGAGATCGGAAAACTGAAAAAGGGGCAAAAAGTTTTCATCCAGGCAGGTTCAGGCGGCGTAGGAACATTTGCCATTCAATTCGCAAAACATGCAGGCGCTACCGTTGCCACCACAACCAGCACCAATAATATTGATATGGTTAAGCAACTGGGCGCTGATGTAATTATTGATTACAAGAATGAAGACTTTGCAACCAGGTTGAAAGATTATGATATCGTGCTGCACAGCAACCGTGAATCAAAAATTCTTGAGCAATCTTTACGCATATTAAAGCCGGGCGGCACCGTCATTTCACTGACCGGCCCGCCAACACCTGAGTTTGCCGGAAAATTAAACTTAGCATGGCACCTGCAATTCCTCACTAAAATATTGAGTGCGGGTGTAAAGAGAAAGGCGAAGAAATTAAACGTCAATTTCTCGTTTCTTTTTATGAGCGCAGACGGCAACCAGTTGAGTGAAATTACTACTCTCATAAACGCAGGTGTTATCTCGCCCGTTGTCGACAAGGTATTTCCGTTTGAACAAACCAATGAAGCATTGGCTTATGTAGAAACCGGCCGTGCAAAAGGAAAAGTAGTGGTGAAGATGAAATGAAATTCCATCTATGAAAAATAACTTGCTGTAATCCTCCCCATCGGTGCAATCATCCGATTACGAACAACATACTCCAGCAATATTACATACATAGGGTTCCTTCCATCATCAGGCGCAGCATATGCTGCAAACATCCCGATAAAACATCCTGATATTCATATCTGAAAAACCAACCATGTAGTTGTTGACAACATGGCTTACGGAACACAAGTTACTGTTGTCATAGAATTTATATTTTCGGCACATTGAATTCTAATTATTATTCAACCCTGAAATAAGAAACCTGCATAACTTCAGCGCAATTGTGTTTGCCAGAGAAGATGGAACAAAGAAGATAAAGCGGCTCCGTTTAAATGAAAAGTACAAATGAACAGTTGCGACAATCGAGGAAGAAATAAACTCTACTAAAAAAAATCATCAGCGGATGAATACCGATCTGGTCACGTATTATAAAGAAAGGGCACGGGAATACGAAAGGATTTACGCAAAACCTGACCGGCAAGGCGACCTTCAGCGTGCAACGGTCATTCTGCAAACGTTGTTCGCCGGCAAAACGGTTCTGGAAATCGCTTGCGGCACTGGTTACTGGACGGAAAGAATCTGCAAAAATGCGAAGTCTGTTTTGGCAACGGACATCAACAAAACAATGATTGATATAGCACAACAAAAAGCTTTATTAAATACGGAGGTAGCTTTCGGGATTGCGGACATTTTCAGTTTCAAAGCCAGCCACGAATATGACAGCTTGTTTGGCGGTTTTATCTGGAGTCATATACCGTTGCAGACGCTCGACAAATTTCTGGACATTGTCAGCCATTTTGTACAGCCGGGCGGGACGATTGTTTTTATGGATAACAATTTTGTAGCAGGCAGCAATCATCCCGTTACCGGCACAGATGAAAACGGCAACAGTTTTCAAACCAGAAAACTTGAAAACGGAACGACGCACTTTGTGCTGAAAAATTTTGCAACGGAAACCTTCTTACGCCGGAAACTATCCGGCATCGCCACAAACATTCAATTCATTAATTTGAAATATTTCTGGATATTGAGCTACACGTCAATACTGAAAGAATCTTAAAATCCGGGTTTACTTTTTGAACCCGGCAATACCAGGTTAGTCGCTGTTGCGCTTCCTGCCATACAATGGATTTCATTGTGTTCAGCTGCAAACTGCCAGCCAAACAGGAGGCCCTGCGCATTTTCAAAATTAACATGTCGACCATGAAAAAATCCACCATCATCACGGCATTCCTTACAATAGTTTTTTCATCTGCCAATACGATTGCGCAACCATCGTGCAGCTCATTAAACATTACGCACAAGGCTGACATCGTTTCCAATTGCAGCCAGATGATGATGACGATGATTCATGATCAAAACGATCATCCCTACTTGTATGTAGCCAATAAAGAAGCCGGGCTGAAGGTATATGACATTTCCGTCATCACCGCCCCCTCACTGGTCGCGACGGTTGCAACAACGCTTTTCGATATGCTGGATGTAATGAGTGTTTCGCAATACGGAAACTATCTTTATCTCGCCATCGGGAATTCTTTTGTCAATCCCGCCGGTGGAGGCATGGCGATAGTAGATGTAACTACCCCTGCTGCTCCGGTTGTTACAGACTACTACATTGCTCCGGACGCCAACAGCAGCGGCGGTATAGTGAGGGTAGAAGGCAACCTTGCCTACCTGGGAGCAATGCAAAGCGGACTCATCATCCTGGATGTTGCCGACAAAAGTGATATCCAGTTTGTTTCACAATTTATTCCGGCAATCGATTACCCACCCGTTCCAAACCCCAATGCTGGGCATTACAATGCCCGTGGTATGGAAGTGAGGAACGGCATCGTGTATCTTTGTTACGACGCTGGTGGCATCCGGATCATCAATTGCACCAATAAACTTGCTCCCGTAGAAACAGGACACTGGTGCAACCCTGCCATGTACCTGCCGTTCGATCACCCGAAAGCGTATAACAATATTGTGCTGGATGACACGCTTGCTTATGTTGCCGTTGATTACGCGGGAATGGAAGTGCTGAATATTTCCGACACAGGCAACATTCAAATGACAGGCTGGTGGAATCCTTACAATGCCCCCAATACAAACTGGTTTGGATGTAACATTCACGCAAACGAAATTCATTTTGAGAAAAATTGCCGGCGTGTCTTTCTTTCAACGGGAAAAAGTGACATGCATGTAATTGATGTTTCTAATCCGGCTTCGCCAGACTCATGCAATGCTTATGGCGGAACAGGAAATGAAACCGGCACCTGGGGACTCGGGGTGTGGAAAGATCAGATCTATCTTTCCTATATCTGTGCAGCCGTTCCGTTTTCGTCATTGCTGACACAGGTGACACTGCTTACCTACGACACCTGCTTGGCAACAACTGGCGTCACTGCGCCAAACACGAATACGTCCGTCATTTTTTCTCCCAATCCCTTTTCCACGCAGACAGTTTTGCAATCGGATAAAACATTGATAAATGCAACTCTCACCGTTAACAATATTTTCGGGCAGATGGTCACCCAAATAGAAAACATCGATGGGCCGTCGGTTGTTTTCCCGCGCGGCACGCTTGCATCCGGCCTTTATGTGGCCCGGTTGACAGAGGAAAACAAAACAATTGCTACACAAAAGTTAATCATCACAGAATAACCGCACACAATACTGTGCTATAGGACTTTCGATAAACTTGTTCTTCGTTTTTTGAAAGAATGTGAAATGCCGAAAGCAAAATTAATCTCATTCTATCTGCATGACATATTCCCTTTTTCCTGCATCAAATTAAATAAAACTAAAATGTCCAGTCATATCATATTCGACAACACACCAACTGCGACGGCAGGAATTTGCTTTTCTTAGATTTGTTTAATCATGCACCGGTATGGGAAGCATCGCAAAACAAGTCATTATAAATTTTCAAAACATGATACATGAAAGCAGCGGTCTATTATAAATACGGGCCACCGGAGGTTGTACAACTAATGGAGATTGCACGGCCGGTTGCCAAAGAGGATGAGGTGCTGGTGAAGGTTATCGCTTCTACAGTAAACAGGACTGATGCCGGCTTTCGCAGCGCCGAATATTTTATCTCCAGGTTCTGGACGGGCCTGCTGAAACCGGTGCATCATGTACTCGGTTGCGAATTCGCCGGTATAGTGGAAGAGACAGGCAGGCAGGTTACTGCATTTCAAAGCGGTGACAAAGTTTTTGGATTTAATGATAAAACCTGCGGCGGACATGGCGAGTACCTGGTTATGGCAGCGAAAGGCGCCATCACAAGCATACCGGGCAACCTGAACTTTTATGAAGCGGCTGCCCTTACGGAAGGAGCACATTATGCGCTCTGTGATATCAGGGCCGCACGCGTAACAAGCGGTCAGCAGGTAATGGTTTACGGTGCAACAGGAGCAATTGGTTCCGCTGCCGTACAGCTGTTAAAAAGCATGGGCGTTCATGTGACAGCCGTTTGCAACACACGGAATGTGGCACTGATAAAATCACTCGGTGCTGACCTCGTTTTGGATTACGAGACGGAAGACTTTACAAAAACGGGACAACAGTTCGATTTTATCCTGGATGCTGTGGGCAAAAGTTCGTTCCGGCAATGCAAAAAATTACTGAAGCAGAAAGGAATCTATATCTCAACAGAACTCGGAAGACATTCGGCAAATGTCTTTTTATCGCTCACAACACCGTATATGGGCGGAAAAAAAGTTTTGTTTCCTATACCTTCCATCAATAAACAAGACGTTGAATACCTCGGGGAACTCGCGCGCAACGGTCGGTTCAAACCTGTCATCGACCGGTATTATTCATTAGATGAAATTGTTAAGGCTTATCATTATGTTGCAACGGGACAAAAAACCGGCAATGTGATCATTAAAATTGCTGATTGAAATCATCACAATCAACCAACAGAAACGTATATGGCTAAACCGGTGAAAATTAAAACTGCGGAGAACAACTCCAGCGTTGAGGATTTTATCAATGGCATAGCACAGGAACAGAAACGGGCAGACAGTCTTCTCCTGCTTCAACTGATGCAGCAAATCAGCAGGCAGGAAGCCAAGATGTGGGGCAGTTCCATCATTGGTTTTGGCAAACTGATCTATAAAAGCCCTTCATCCGGCAGAGAGGTGGAATGGTTCAAGGTTGGATTCTCGCCCCGAAAAGCCAACCTGACGATTTACCTGATGAACCTGCAGCTGCATGAGGCAGCTTTGAAAAAGTTAGGGAAGTTTAAAAAAGGAGCAGGTTGCCTCTATATCAATAAGCTGGATGATATTGACAGCAAGGTTTTGAAAGAAATGATCAGGGCCACCGTAAAAAGCAAGTAACTGATGTACTGCTTCATCATGGCAGTTAAATACATGGTGCTGCTGTTGCAATCATTTAAATTCACCCACAGCAATGGTTGCAGGGACATTTAAGAAATCATTTGACAAATATTTCAATGCGACGATAGAAGCCTGGACGGCATTCGCAGCTTCATGCTTCCCAGTTTCCTTTAACAAAGATGAAATATTGAAAAGACAGGATACCAAAAAGAAATTTTCCATTACATATTGAAGCGTAGCGCCGGCCTTGATTATATTGTCAGTAGAACGGGCGTTTTCAATACGCTCATTACAGGATATAACGGGTATAAGGCCTTTCAGATGTGCTCATCTTCACACTTTATCTCTGCTTGAAACCGGAACAGTAAATAAATGATTGCTGTCTGCGGTAACGATAGGTTGCACGTTCTACATAGCCGGAGCATTCAGGCAAGAAAATTCAGCGGCCGCATTTCTATGATCAAATATTATCTTTCAACCATCATACAATGCGTGTACAATTTGTTACTGCTCTGCAAGCATAGGATTTTTTGTAAGAGCAACAAGATTGCAACGGTGTAACATCAAAAAGTGATAATAGTTATGACACTGATAAGAAGAACAATATTGCCGATCCTGCTTGCTGCTGCATGGATCACCGTTTCAGAATTTCTGCGCAATACATTTTTATTGCATGATTACTGGATGGCACATTACCGTGAACTTGGCTTAAACTTTCCGGAATCGACGTTAAATGGCGTAGTGTGGGGAGGCTGGTCACTATGCTTTGCCATCGTTATTTATTTCGTTTCCGGAAAGTTTTCCCTGCTGCACACCACACTCCTCTCCTGGTTTGCCGGTTTTGTTTTGATGTGGGTGGTAACCGGTAATCTCGGTGTTCTTCCCTTCGGCATCTTACCTGTTGCCATTCCGCTGAGCCTGCTGGAAGCGTTTGTTGCAAGCGTCATCATAAAAAAATCAAGCGGCCCTGCAAAGTGATGTTAACTTAAGTGAGTGGAAACGAAACTGTCAATTGATTCTGTGTTCCGCATTGAATAACTGTATATTAATACGGCATCGGTTGAAATCTCATGATGTTTCCATTGATCGTTGAGCAAAGAAGTTTTCACTTTTTCTTTTTAACATCCTGACAGAGCATTAAGCGGAATTGTCATCATACAATGTAACACCTCTCCGTTCCGGCAAATATTGCATACACCTTTTTATAACCCTGAAACATGAAAGAACTCATCATCCTGCTTGCCCTGCTGGCTGCATGATCGGCACATGCACAGAGCCGTTTATCAAAGCGTGAAATCAGCATTCATGGATTTCGCTGCCCGTCAATCGGCGCAGCATACCGTTACCGGCCGGTCAGCATTCATGCCGGATATTATCTCACCGCATTTTCCGGTGAAACCAACAACTTTGTCAAGACAGGCCTTACAGGCTGGTTTCTTCCGATAGGAAAAAGAGAAAATCCATCCTCCTTTTTCGCCGGCGTGTCGTACCTGCGCGGACTTGACCACGACTATGAGGATAAAAATGCGTTCGGCGCCGAAGCCGGTTTTCGATGGATGATCTGGAAAGGTCTCAACCTGCGCATCGGTGCCATCGCTGTTGCAGCGCAGGATGAAGATCTGAAACTCAATCCGCCAGGCGGCATCAGCTACTCCTTCTTCTTTAATAAATCAGCATCATGAAACAGGTCAGTAATAAAACGATCGGCTACCTGTTGATTGCAGGCGCCGTCGCGCTCTTTATTCCTTACACCATTCTCACCATTATTTTTGAATATCCTGACATCTTACGACAGGACACGGCTGCCATCCTGATCAAATTTCAGGAAGGTGGAAATACGTTGATCCGGACTTGGTTTGCTTTTGCCATCACAGGGCTTCCATTATTACCCGCCTATATGTTCATGGGTCAGAAACCGGAAAATGAAAGCCCATTGATACGGCCTGCCACCGGTATTGGTATCATCGGATTGGTTGTTCTGATGATTGGCTTGTTGCGATGGACATTTGTGGTACCTGTTTTAGCCGGCACATTCGTCGCTGGCGGTGATGCATCCACAAAATCCGCCGCCATCATTGCTCATGCCAGGATTGAAAATGCCGGCGAGACCTTGTTGCCCGGCATGTTTATCGAAGCACGCATCAATATTGATGACAACACATCTCCCTCATTGCCCAGTGAAGCTATCGTCAGCAACGGCAATGATCATTTTATTTTTGCGGAACAGGAACCTTTTACCTACCGGCAAATACCAGTCCGTACCGGCACAACGGATCAGCACTTCACTGAAATCATTCCGCTTGAAGAAATTGCACCACGTCAGAAAATAGTACTGAAGGGCGCATACTATCTATTAAGTGAACTTACAAAAGGCGAAGGAGAACACAATCATTAGACATGGCATCAGTAAAGGAACCATTATCATACAATCTACTATTCAGCCCGAAGGGCCAGGCTGACAAACATGCAATGTCAATACTATCTTTACCTGCGCGGAAGTACATCGTGCGGGATAGCGGTATTCCTTTAATCAATTTGTAGCATATGCTTCAGCAAACAGTTGTCGTCATGTTAACCAGGTAAAATAACTTCCAGCTGATGAATGAAGTTGATATGCTGTTGCACCGGCTGCTGAAACGCAATCAGTGTCCGTCGGTGCAATACATGATTTTTAATAAAGCACATGTCATACATCATTTTAACGGTGGATTCGCCGACTTAAAAAACAGGAAATCAATTACTGAACACACCACCTATCATGCTTTCTCAGTCACTAAAACCTTTACTGCCACCGCTGTTTTACAACTGGCTGAAAGAAGCCTGCTGGATATTGATCAGCCCGTTGTTCAATATTTCCCCGGGTTTCCATATCACGGAGCAATCACCACACGCCACCTGCTGACACACACAGCCGGTATTCCGAATCCCATACCGCTCAATTGGATTCACTTGCCCGAAGACGACGCCGGCTTCAACAGGAATGAATATTTCAATACTTTGTTTCGCAGGCACAACCGTACAAGGTTTGGCGTGAATGAAAAATTCTCCTATTCCAATCTCGGTTATGTATTACTCGGTCAGCTGATTGAAAACATCACCGGTATTGCTTACGAACAATATATCACCGTCAACCTGCTGCAACCACTCGGACTTACTTCGGATGAACTCGGCTTCTCCATCATTAATAACGGGAAGCATGCAAAAGGTTATCACAAGCGCTTAAGTCTGTCGAATGCCCTGCTCTCCTTTTTTATTGACAAGCAGGCATTCATGGGAAAAGCAGAAGGCAAATGGAAACCATTCAAAGATTTCTATGTTAACGGTACCGCTTATGGAGGACTCATCGGCTCCTGCATAGCCTTCGCAGTTTATCTGCAGGAGCTCTTGCAGCACAAATGCAAACTGCTGTCGGACCCATATAAAAAAATGTTGTTCACGGAAAACCAAACGCTTGACGGCAAAAAGACCGGCATGTGCCTTTCGTGGTTTTGCGGAACATTAAAAGGAAACCGGTATTTTACACATGCCGGAGGCGGTGGCGGATTCTATTGTGAACTACGGCTTTATACCGCGCTTGACATGGGAAGCATCGTGATGTTTAACCGGACCGGCATGACGGATGAACGGTTCCTTGATCAGGCAGACCGCTTTTTTATCAATGAAATCTGATTTGAAGTAATCAGCAGGCCTATGACAAATTCAACTAAAATACCACTGACGCTTCTGTTCATATTGATACAGTCATTTTCCGTTACAGCGCAGCGTCCGTTTCCTGTGAATGTTTCCGTGTTTAATGAATCCACGGCGCTGCCGTTCACCAGACTGATCACTGTTCCCATTCATCCGGGTTTACAACTCGGCACAGAATTTAACTACCGTGAAACGCAAAATGCCCGCCTGTTTCAGACAGCCAACCTGTGTTACTTCTATCACAACCATCTGAACCAGGGTTTAGGATTATTTTCAGAACTCGGCTATGAATACCGCCTGCCTGCTGGAATTGCCTTCACCGGTTTATTCGGCATCGGATACATGCACACCTTTGCCACTGCGGAAGAATTCACCTTCAGCAATGGTGTATATGAGCAACGGAATGATGCAGGCAATGCACGACTCTTTCCTTCTCTTTCACTCGACATCGGATATTACCCGGATAAAGAAAATAAGACAGGCCCGAAAATATTCATGCGATATCAGTCCTGGATAGAATATCCCTATTCTCCAGGCTTTATACCGCTGATGACGCATATCAGCTTGCATCTCGGGTTGAAATTTTTCCTGCATGCAAAACAGGCACAGCAATGAAATATACCTTCATCATTTTTACCCTGCTTTTAATCACCGCCTGCCGGAAAGGCGATGACATTGCCCCTGCTTTTTACAGCTGCCAGTTCAGTTTTAATGACAGCAGCAGCACGAGTCCTGATAATATACGTTACCAGGATCTGCTCAACAGCATTACCGGCAGCGGTGTCACAGGCATTACCATGTCGGTTTACCATACCGGCAGAGGTACCTGGAATGGTGCAAGCGGCAAAGCTGACCTTCATAATAATATTGATATGCAGCCCTGTAATATTTCACGGGTCGGATCAACGGTAAAGATGTTTACTGCAACCGTTGTGCTGCAACTGCAGGAAGAAGGCAAGCTGAATCTTGATGATAAGATTGCTGCTTACCTGCCGGGTGATGTGATTGATAAAATTGAAAATGCTGATCAGGCAACCATCAGGCAGCTGCTGCAGCATTCGAGCGGCATCTACAACTACATACAAAATCTTTCGTTTCAAACTGCATCCATCAACGACCTGCTGAAAGAATGGCATGCAGATGACCTGTTAAAATATGCATACCATAAAAGCGCCTACTTTTCCGCGGGCGCCGATGTGCGCTACTCCAATACCAACTATATCTTGCTGGGATTGCTGCTTGAAAAACTGGAAGGCAAACCACTGTACCGTGTTTTTGATGAGCGATTATTCGCTCCGCTCGGTTTAACGCTCACACAGTTTGCCGGTAACAATCATGTGCCTGATGGCATCGTGCGCGGCTACATTGATCTTTACAGTAACCTGCAGGTGATTGAAAGCACCTATTACAGCGGATGGGATTATTACACAGCCGATGGCGGCCTCATCTCCAATCCGTATGATATGAATGTATTTTTCCGGGCATTGATGAAGGGTGAGATCATCAACGCAACTTCGCTGCAGGAAATGTTAACCTGGAAAAAGCCATTGGAAGAAGACACGGAATTTTTCCCGATCTATTACGGCCTTGGGATCTTCAAAATTGAAACGCCGCAGGGAATCGCTTATATGCACAGCGGCGATGCCATCGGTTACTATGCGAACATGCTGTTTTTCCCCGCCGACAGCACAACGGTAGTTTACGCGGTAAACAGCAACTACGGAAAAATTGATCAATTCGTTTCCACGAAAGATGCCATCGAAAATATTATTGCCATTACAAAATAATCATGCAATTGTCCTATCAGACGCAACCCACAAATTGCTATTGACGTACTATATTTGAATACCGGCGGGAAGGAAATGACTTTCACACGCAAAATTCCCGCAGATAAAACGAACACATGTCTGGTGCCGTAGATCAATATATTGCAACCTTCCCGGCTGATGTGCAGGAGCAGTTGAATAATGTACGCGACGTGATCCGGAAGCACGCTCCGGAAGCAACAGAGATTTTCAGTTACGGAATGCCCGGCTATAAGATTTACGGCAAAGCGCTCGTTTATTTCGCCGCCTATAAATTGCACATCGGGTTTTATGCAACACCTTCCGGACATAAGCAATTTGCCAAAGCGCTGTCAAGGTATAAACAGGGCAAGGGTTCTGTTCAGTTTCCGCTCAACGAACCCATGCCGCTCGAACTGATCGCAAAGATGGTCAGGTTCAGGGTAAAGGAAAATTTATCCGGATCAAAACAATCAGGTGCCGGCAAGAAAAAAACAGCATAATCACATTATGATTCCGGCAGCAACGCAGAGCAACAGCGTTCCAACAACGAGCCTGATCTGTATGTAACAGCCGATAACGCCGCACGGTATATGCCTGAACGCGGCTTCAAATTCATCGTGATTGAAAAATTCCTTTCAGTGGAAATGAATTTGATCTGATGGATGCATTTTTAACTTTGTACTATGAAAAAGCTGTACTACCCACTCCTCCTGCTCATCCTCCCGCTGCTGTTGCTGACCTCTTTTTTTCCGGCCAACCGTAAAGGTCCGCTGACGAAAGAGGTGAAAGAAGGTACCATCACCAACCTGTATGATGCCTTCGGCAGAGATACTGTACTGACGAAAGATTTCGGGTTTTCCTGCATCACAAAATATAAAGGCAAAACCATCTTGTTTGATGCAGGCAGCAATGCAGCCATCTTTAAATCAAATGTGATTAAGTCGGGCATTGACCTGCAAAAGGTTGATATGGTGGTGGTTTCTCACGGGCATTTCGATCACCTGAATGGACTGGATTATCTGCTGGAAATAAATCCACATGTGAAAATCTATTTTCCCTACGACATCTTCTGGGGAGCGCCGGTGCCTTATGATGCCACCGGTCAAGAGCCCGCCGTGAAAGACTCTTTGCCTGTTTACATGCGGTATTTTGACGGAGGTGATACAAAATTCACCATTCAGCAATCGGGCAGATTCTGGAATGCAAATATTGAATTCATCAAAACATCGAAAGAAATTCTTCCCGGGCTGACACTCATTGCCACGAGTTCATCCTTCATGGGTTATTTTTCCTGCTATCCGAACAAGAGCTTTGTAGATGGACAATTTGAACAGCCAAAAGACAATTGCAAACAAACGGGATTGCCGGAGCTTTCACTTTCCATGAAAACTGAAAAAGGAGAAGTACTCCTTGTCGGATGCTCGCATACCGGTGTTGAAAATATTATAGCTGAAACAAAGAAGCAGACCGGTGATAAGATCGAACTCTTGTATGGCGGTTTTCACATGCTGCCCTTTGACAGGCAGCAAACTGCAGCCTCCATTGACAAAATAAAAAATGAGCTACAGGTGCACCGTGTCGCGCCGGCACATTGCACAGGGCATCTCGCCTTCAAACTATTGCAGTCCGCTTACGGCAGTGATTATATTTTTGCCGGCCTTGGCGAAACCATTCAATATGAATAATAATTGCGCACCGTAAATTTATTGGTACACCTTCAGGCTGCGCCCTGTCGATATTATATTACCTGATCCTTTACGGGCATGGAATGGAACTGCTGCATAAAATGTGAAAACTGCCAGTCTTAATTGCTTTACACAGCTGATAGCTAATATTGAACAGCAGAACAGGCTGTGGTTAAGTTTCTTTTCCGATTGCTGCCATCCTTGTTAATTTGCCGCTCAAAATTTTTCAAGCTATGTCTGCTGGGTTAATCCTCGGTGTTGCATTTACTTATTTCCTGTTGCTGATGGTGATCGCCTGGTACACTTCGCGTGGCGCCGATGCCCATTCATTTTTTATCGGTAACAAAAAATCAAAATGGTACATCGTGGCTTATGGCATGATCGGCACGTCTTTAAGCGGTGTAACATTCATGAGTGTTCCGGGTGAGGTAGGCGTTAAGCAGTTTGCCTACATGCAGATTGTGTTCGGTTACCTGTTTGGTTATTTTGTGATTGCCCTGGTATTGCTGCCATTGTACTACAGGCTCAACCTGACTTCTATTTACAGTTACCTGCAGCAACGGTTCGGTAACGTTACCTATAAGACCGGTTCATCCTTTTTTATCCTTTCGCGCACGCTCGGCGCGTCTATCCGTGTTTTCCTCGTGGTGAATGTGCTGCAGGTTTTCGTGCTGGACGCGCTGCACATTCCTTTTGCCGTAACCGGCATCATCATCATCTTCCTGATACTGGTATATACTTTCAAGGGTGGTGTGAAAACAATCGTCTGGACCGACATGATTCAAACCACGTGTATGTTGCTGGCGCTTATCCTTTCCGTGGTGCTCATCCTGCAGCATCTGCAATATTCACCGGCGGAAATGCTGGCTGCCATCCGTGAAAAGAAGATGACACAGGTTTTCTTCACCGACTGGAAAGACAAAACATTTTTCGGCAAACAATTTCTCAGCGGCATGTTTATCACCATTGCCATGACCGGCCTCGACCAGGAGATGATGCAGAAAAACCTCAGTTGCCGGACCTTGAAAGAAGCACAGAAAAACATGTTCACCTTCAGCTTTATCCTTGTGCTGGTTAACCTGCTGTTCCTCACCCTTGGCGCCGTGTTGTTTGTGTTTGCAGAAAAAACCGGGTTTGCCATTCCGGCACAAACCGATCAGCTCTTTCCTGCTGTTGCCCTCAACCAGCTCGGCGAAGTGGCCGGCCTGATTTTTCTCATTGGTTTAATCTCCGCCTTATATCCGAGTGCCGACGGTGCACTCACTGCGCTTACCAGTGCTTTCTGTATTGATATTTTAGGATTACGCGACAGAAATGATTGGGATGAAAAAAAGAAAACCAGGGTGCGTTACACTGTACACCTGTCATTCGCCGTCATCTTCCTGTTATGCATCCTCTACTTCAAGTCACATAACAGCAGCTCTGTCATCAGCACTATTCTTACCATCGCCGGCTATACTTACGGACCGTTACTCGGCTTATATGCTTTCGGCATGTTCACACAAAAAACCATCCGGGATGGCTGGTCGCCGCTGATATGTATCGTATCTCCCATAATCTGTTACTATGTAAATCTTCACTCCACAGAATGGTTTAATGGTTACCAGTTAGGATTTGAAGTGCTGGTGCTGAACGGGTTGCTGACGTTTCTCGGGCTGTTGGCGATAGCACGCAGACAAAATAAAAATCCTGAAAGAAGGTTAGCGGACTGACCGTTCACCAACATCATTGATGCTTTGATTGCCGCACCCTTACATTTGCATCAGCTTGTTGCGTTGAAATGGAAGTGGCTGCGTAACCGTTGACTTCAGAATTATCATGTATCAAATGATGCGATCAGTTAAACAAAAAATACTGCAATACCTGTCGTGCTGCTTAGTGATTTGCGCAAACTGTTGTTGGCACTCCGCTGCACTGGCGCAACCTGCAGACTATTTCCGCAATCCAATGGATATTCCCATCACGCTGTCCGCCAATTTCGGTGAGATACGCACCAATCATTTTCACACCGGTTTTGATATGCGCACCAATGCAGAAACCGGATATAAAGTATATGCGTCGGCAGACGGTGTGATATCACGCATCAAAGTTGCAGCCGGCGGATTTGGTAATGCGCTGTACATCACGCATCCCAATGGATACATGACGGTGTATGGCCACCTTGACCGTTTCAATGATGCCATCGCCGCCTATGTGAAGCAGCAGCAATATGCCAAACAATCATTTGAGGTGGATCTGTTTCCGGATGGCTCAAAATTCCCGGTGAAAAAGAGCGACCTGATTGCTTATTCCGGCAATTCAGGAGCATCCGGTGGTCCTCATCTGCATTTTGAAATCCGCGATGCATCCGGTGAAACATATCCGCTGAATCCGGCCACTTTCTATACACTGCAAGACACTATAGCTCCCAAAATTACCGCACTATATCTGTATGCGCCGGGGAAAACCACCGGCCTTCCGGTTCAGTATCCCATAAAAAAAACCGGTACCGGCTACAGGCTGGTAAAGGATTCGGTAATAGTGAATGATGCTGTGATGGGCGTGGCGCTCGAAGCCGCCGACTATATGAACCGCGCCGCTAATGATTACGGTGTGTTTGAATACGAGGTTAAACTCGATGGTAAAATAATTTACGATGTAAGATTTGACCGGATGGATTTTGCCAATGGCCGCTACGTGAATGCATTCACGGATTACCGGGTAAAGCAGACCTCCGGAAAAAATATTCAAAGGCTGTTCCGTTTACCCGGAGATCATAACAACATTTATCATGACCTGGTGAATGACGGAAAAATGCTGCTGGCCGACAGTATGTATCATGAAGTGGAAGTTACGGCTACCGATGCCTACCGGAATTATACCAGCCTACTCTTTCATGTAAAATTCATTCCTTCCGGTAAATCAGTTGTTTCATCCGCTGCAACCAAACGCATCTTTTCCTTCAATCAGCCAAACAACTTCGCCGCCGACAGCATTCAGTTGAATCTTCCTGCTGACATACTTTACGAAGATCTGGAATTCAGTTATGCAGCTACCCTTGGTTCGAAAGGAAGATATTCCGCCACGCACCGGGTGCAGGATGCCAATACGCCTGTTCATGACAGCTATGAAATCAGAATCTTGCCAAGGAAAATTCCTCCGGCCTTACGCTCAAAAGCAGTAATTGCATATGATGAAGGTAAAGGCGTAAGCGGTACAAAAACCACACGCTGGGATGGGAACTGGCTGGTGGCAAAGGCCCGTGAATTCGGCTATTTTTACGTATTGCTCGATACCACTGCCCCAAAAATCGCACCGGTGAATCTGAAACAAAATCAGGTGCTCACAGGCAACAACATCAGGTTTACCATCAGCGATGACTTGTCGGGCATTGTGTCATACAAAGGAATGCTTGACGGCCAATGGATGCTGATGGAATACGACCCCAAAAACAACAGGCTGCAATGCACGCCCGACAAGCAACTCAGCGCTGGTGAACATTCATTACAGATAACTGTTGCAGACGATGTAAAAAATGAATCCGTTTACGTTTTAAAATTTAAGAAATAGCACATGCTTGAACCAGGAGATAAAGCCCCCGCCTTTAAGGCAAAAGATCAAAACGGCAACATTGTTTCGCTTGCCGGATTGCTCGGTAAAAAAGTGGTACTCTATTTCTATCCGGAAGATGATACGCCAACGTGTACAGAAGAAGCCTGTAACCTTCGTGACAACTATGCTTTACTGAGAAAGGAAGGATTTGAAATTCTGGGTATCAGTCCTGATGACGTGAAATCGCACAAGAAATTTGAAACGAAATTCAACCTGCCCTTCCCGCTTCTAGCTGATCCTGACAAGAAAATAATTGAAGCCTATGGCGTCTGGGGCGAGAAGCAAATGTTCGGTCACCGCTATATGGGTGTCTTCCGGCATACTTATATTATTGACGAAACGGGGAAGGTGGAAAAGGTGTTCAGAAAAGTAATATCAAAGAATCATGCACAACAGATACTGGACAGCTATACTGTGAAAAAATAAATGCTAAACATCGCCTGCGGCTGCCTTCATCGCCGTCATGGCTAAAGTATCTGTTCAATATTTCTAAGCAACTGATACTTGCCCCACACATTTGATAGCTTAGCCCGGGAGAACATCCGCCCGACATTCACCGGCTTCCTTTGTTTCTGATATTTGGAGGAGGTAGTATTATCAATTAGTTTTGCCGCTCAATAAATCTTAATTCATGCAAAAATCTACCATTGTTGTTTTCGCTTTCCTTGTGGTTACAGCCCTTGTATTTAGTTTCTCGGATGTCAGCACTAACATTGTTCAGCCACCTTCTGCCAGAACAGGCGCTCCGGGTGAGTTAACCTGCGGCACCAGCGACTGTCATAACAATACTCCCAATTCCGGTGCAGGATCTATAACCATAGGTTTTAGCGATCCGGGGCCGGTTTACCTGCCGGGAAATGCTTATACCGTAACCGTTACCGTTACTGATGCGGCACAGACACGCTTCGGATTTGAAATCACAGCGCTTGATGCAACAAATAGCAAAGCGGGCACCTTTGCTGAAATCAGCGGCGGTTCCGATATCTCTTTTCCCGTGAATGTCAATGGCAGGCTGTATGCCTCACATCACAATTCGAGCGCCACGCAGGTTTGGAGCTTCACGTGGACAGCACCGGTAACGGATGTGGGCCCGGTAACTTTTTATGCTGCCGGTAATGCTGCCAACAATAACAATGAGGAATCGGGCGATCATATCTATACCACCACTTTGCAGGTTGCATCCGACAGCAACATCGGCATTGATGACCCTTCCGACAAAACAGGCTTCTTCGTGCAGAGCCCTGTATCCGGACAGGTGTTGGTTCGCTATGAAACAGGGTCGGCTTCACCGGCCGTAATCAGGCTGTACAACAGTTCTGGCCAAATGGAAAAAGAACTCCTCAACACTACGGAAGGCCCGGGCAGCCATTTTCATTCATTCGATATCAGTGAATTTGCATCAGGAATATATTTCATACAATTGAAGTCAGGAACTATCTTGCACACAGAAAAAATACTGATTGATTAAATCAAGTAACAGGTATGAAGTTTTTGATCCACTGCACAATTGTCATTTTAGTGTTCACCTTGTTTGCGCTCGCCACCGGCTGCACGAAGGATAAAGCATTAAAGCCCGCTGATGGCATTGACACTACAGCCTGCATCACAGCAGGTGATACGATCACGTATGTCAGTGATGTGAAAAGAATCATGGAAACCTATTGCACCGGTACAGTTTCATCAAGCCTGGGATCCTGCCATCAGTCGGAACTGGATGGCGGAACACCCGGCCTCGATTATACCACCTATGCAGGCATCAAGGAAAAAGCCGATGACGGTACCCTCATCAACAGGGTGTTCAATTCGCCCGGCAATCCAATGCCTTCCATCATAACCAACGGACCACAGACCCTGACCGATTGCGACAATTTAAAACTGCAGGCATGGGTGGATGCCGGAGCATTGGAGAACTGATATGGTATGGTAATTGAAAACAGGTCGCATTCATTGCCAATTCTTAGTCATCATTCATAAAACCTGTCAACGATGAAAGAAATGCTGCTTATAGTGATCGCACTGTTCTGTATGAACCATGCAGAGGCACAGGATGTCTTCCTCTCCTCTTCCGGCACTGTTTCATTTTTTTCAGAAACACCGGTTGAAAATATTGATGCTACCAGTAACCAGGTAGTCGGCGCCGTAAATGTGAAGACCAAATCCATCTTCTTCAAAGCCAAGATCACCACTTTTGCATTTAAGAAAGCATTGATGCAGGAGCATTTTAATGAGAACTACCTGGAGAGTGATAAGTTTCCCTATTCAACATTCAACGGTATCATCAATGAGCCTGTAGATTTCAGCAAGGACGGCGACTATAAGGTTACCGTAACAGGCACTTTAAATCTGCATGGTGTGGATCAGAGCCGTACCATACCGGGCAACATCACGGTGAAAGACGGCAGCCTCATCCTTTCCGGTGAATTTATGGTGAAACTGGCTGATCATGATATCACCATTCCCACCGTGGTTACACAAAACATCGCGGAAACCGTTAAGGTTAAAGTGCAGGCAACACTGCTTCCGGTGAAGTCGGATAAATAAAAAGTGCCTGCTGTTATCAATTAGCGTTTTACCTTTGATGAATGCCAGGGCAGCACTGCTGACCAGTGCGTAAATGGCGTGTATATCTTTCGACACATTTCAAAACGTACGATGCTTATGAAAAAAATCTCCTTCCTGCTTTTATACTTTTTCGCCTGGCAATATTCCGCTCTGCTTTATGCGCAGGACCCCGACTTGTCGGCCATCGTTGATCAGAATTCCCCTCCTGCCGAAAGGGAATTCGTGACGGCTACTTTCAAAGGATTCAGAATAGTGAATGCGCAAACCAATGAGACTGCAAAGAAGAACAACCTGAATTTTAATATCGCACACCGCTTTGGCGATATGGCAGGCGATGCAGGCGGCATCAGCACTTTCTTTGGTTTTGATAATGCCGCAGATATCCGTTTCTCTTTCGACTATGGTATCACCGACAGGCTGCAGGCTGGTATCGGCAGATCAAAAGGCATAGATGCTTACGCGCAGTTCTATGATGTAAATATCAAGTACCGGCTGCTGCGGCAGACCACCGATAATAAGATGCCGCTCAGCATTACCTTATATGGCGTTGCCGGCATCACAGGCAGGCCGGCGGCCAGCGACAGCACCTCAGATGCCTCCTTTCAGAATACAGCGCAGCGCATGTCGTATGTTACTGAAGTGGTTATTGCCCGGAAATTTACGCCGGGATTTTCGCTGGAACTTTTACCGGCATGGCTGCACCGTAACTACGTTTCCTATGAAGATCAAAACGACATGTTTTCACTCGGCATAGGTGCAAGGGTAAAGCTGACCAAACGGTTTGCACTGATTGCCGATTATTACCATAACTTTTCTGCATATCGCACCAATGCAAAAGATGCAAACGGCAATAAGGAGTATTATGATCCGCTGAGTGTTGGCGTTGAAATTGAAACAGGCGGCCATGTCTTCACCATCAACTTTACCAACTCAATGGGCATACTTGAAAATATGTACCTGCCGTTCACACGCTCCAACTGGCTCGACGGCGAATTCCGCATCGGCTTCAATATCTCGAGGAATTTTGTGATTGGTGGAAAAAGCTGGTGATAGATTCCGCTGCAGCATTCTATCCATCATGAGTTGCCTGCCGGTTTTTTTCAAGATAATGCCACCGGATACTAAATCGCTGTCTGTCATGCATCCATGGAAATCAGCAGTGGCTGCAACTTTTACGGCAAGAGCAATCTAAACAATATAATGATCAGGCGATGTTCCTCCCGCTTTCTGAAGGCAGTTTTACGGTAGATGACAGCAAGGAGTTTATTCCTTTTGATCCGCAAACCGATCAGCTGCACGACCGTCCCGGATCGTTACTCGTTGACATTGTACCGTTCCTGGTAAGAACAAAAAATGAACTGGTGATCATTGACCCGGGGCTTGGCATGCCATCGGCCACCGGTGAATTTATGATACTGGAAAATATACAACGTGCAGGTTATAGCGCAGATGATGTTACGGTGATTTTACTGAGCCACCTGCATAAAGATCATGCAGGCGGAATCTGCTATGGCAAAGACAATGCTTATGATCTCATGTTCCCGAAAGCGCGGGTCTTCTGCCAGCAGCAGGAACTCGATTATGCCCTCACCAAAGTCAACTCACCTTCTTTCGTATTATCAAAACTGGATTTCCTCAGGAGCACCAGCCAGCTTGTTTTGCTGAAGGGTGATGGTAACATTGACGAAGACATATCATATGAGATCAGCGGAGGCCATACACCTTTTCACCAGGTATTCACGATCAGGACCACGGCCGGCACCTGTTTTTATGGCGGCGATGTGGTGCCACAACCGAAACAGCTGCAAATGAAGTTTAATGCCAAATATGACTATGATGGAAAACTTGCTGCTGCCAGGCGCATCACGTATGGAAGCAGGGCGGCTGAAAATAATTATACCGTGCTCTTCTTCCATTCAGCCGGCATGCCCATGGCAAAAGTGAGAAAGGAAGCCGGTAACAAGTTTCTGTTGGAACGGATTGGAACTTGATGGTCAAGTGCCGGTGCCGGAAGCAACCTGCCATTTATCAAACGATGCAGACTGCTTTGAAAACGGTGTTATCATTTATCTGATGGCTGCATTGCTCCTGATGAATACACACGATGGAAAGCATATGGTTTATTTATGCCGGTTGCTTATGCATCCTTCACCTTCTTTCCTGCAAGCAATATAACTCCGGCCAACCCGGATAAAAACGAACCCACGAGTATAGCCAACTTTGCACCGTCTAACAAGGCGGCATCATCAAATGCCAGTGTGGCTATAAAAATAGACATCGTGAAACCAATGCCTGCTGCGCATCCTGCGGCCAGCAACATTCTCCACGAAACCATCTTCGGCAGTTGCGCCAGGCCCGCCTTTACCGCCAGCCAGGAGGCCAGCAGTATGCCTATTGGCTTACCCAGCAACAGGCCGGTAATAATCCCTAAGCCAGGTGCATTAAACAACACTGACACTCCGGCTGCCGGAATGGTGATGGCAGTATTTGCGAGAGCGAAAAGCGGCAGGATCAAATAGTTGACGGGTTTTTGCAAAGCGTGTTCCAATGATTCTACGGAATGCATCGGCACACAAAAAGCCAGCAGCACGCCGGCGACAGTGGCATGCACACCTGAATGCAGGATGAACCACCACAGCAGTACGCCTGGTAAAAAGTATAACAATAGCGGGCGCACTTTAAATCGTTGCAGCACGAGTAAAAAGAGGATGATCAACGCACTGCAAATAAGCGGCCCGGTATGAATAGTATCGGTATAGAAAACGGCGATCACCAGCACGGCTCCGAGGTCATCAATAATGGCAAGAGCGGTAAGGAATACCTTCAGGGCAAAGGGAACCCTGTTGCCCATGAGTGATAAGATGCCAAGTGAAAAGGCAATGTCTGTTGCCGTTGGAATTGCCCATCCGTTAAGGTTGCCGCCGTACAGGTTGAATAGTGTGTATAAAATGGCCGGCACAGCCATGCCGCCTGCCGCTGCCAGCACCGGCAACAACGACTGCCGAATATCAGCGAGCTCACCCTGCACTACTTCGCGGCGAATTTCCAAACCGACCATGAAGAAAAAAATAACCATCAGACCGTCATTGATCCAATGCCCGGCTGATGCCTGGTAGCCCGCAAAACCAAGCGGTATGTGCCACAGATGATAATAACTTTCCCTCCATGATGAATTACTCAGCACCAGGGAAAAGATAGTGGCGATGATTAAAAGTATGCCGGTCAGTTGCCCCTTCCGCGACATTTCAGCAATAGGATTCAGCATGGGTTTCATGAGATTCTTACACGGCAATATAGCAAATGCATAAAAACAACATGACGCATCCTTATGGATATGCGGTGAACATTTCGCTTAATGATGCCTGCAAAAAATATTTCATCGCATGCAGCTGAGGTTTTGCTCTTGATTCGGCAGAAATTGTATTTTCGTGCACGTTTTGCACAAAGAAAAAAATACCTTTTTGTTTGTTCGTCGTCAGGTATCATCTACTAATAAATTTTCAAACCACTTCCCCTGTATGTTGATTGGATTTTCTACTTTTTTGAGTGTAAAGAAAGTGAAGCAGGCAATTTGGCTGATGGCTGTCAGCCTGATCTTTTCACAGGCGGCATTTGCGCAGCTGATCACGATACCTTCCGCTAACCCCAATGATACTGCAACGCGTAAACCCCTTGGCTGCACCTATGGTTACGAACGTTCGGCCATGCTGTATACTTCCGGTGAGGTCACACAGTTTGGCAGCATTACCAAGGTTGGTTTCTATCTCAACTCAAAAAATAATCCTGCCGCCGCCACGCCGGTTGTCATCAGGATGAAAACAATAACCGCCAATACATTAACATCAACACCTTATGCTAATATCGTGAATGGTTCCACGCAGGTGTATGCAGGTACCATTACTTCTTCTATGCTCACGGCAGACAGCTGGATCACCATCACGCTGAACACTGCTTTTAACTACAGCAGCAACAACCTCGTCATCCTCGTAGAAACAAATTACGGCGAATTTGGCGGTGAAGATTTTGTGGCCAAGCAGTTCCGGCATTCCACCACTACCACTAACCGGTGCGAGTACTGGGAAGATGACCTCGTTCCGCCTGCAGATTATGGTATCCTCATCAATAAACGCCCTACCGTTCAAATCACTTTCGAACCGAATTGCAGCGGCACGCCCAATCCCGGCAATACGCTCTCTACTTCCACGCATGTCTGCCTGGATGAAAGCTTCACCCTTTCCCTGCAAAATACACCTACCACACCCGGGCTGACTTATGTATGGCAGTCATCACCCACCGGTAACAATCCGTGGACGAACATTACAGGAGCTACAGCATCCACCTTAACTACCACACAGGCTTCACCGCTTTATTACCGTTGCAAAGTTACCTGCGATGCGGGAGGTGCCACGGGAACATCCAATCCAATACTGATCGATGAAAATGCCTATTACAATTGTTATTGCGCATCCTATTCGTCGGATATCAGCGATACAAAAATCAACTCATTCCAGATGGCTGATATCAGTACGAGCACGCCCAATGGCACCTGTGAATCGTATACTGACTATACTGGCATTCCGGGAAATGTAGCAGCCGGACAACAGGTAACTATTAAGATTGCCAACGGATCGTGCAGCGGCTTTGTCTATGATGCCTACGTGGGCGTGTATATTGATTACAATCAGAACGGTGTGTATGATGAAGCAACGGAACTGGTCTATGGTTATGGTCCGATCATTGATTTCAACGGCATACCCGACTACACTTTTATCTTTCCCACCGTAGCTCCCGGCGGCACTACCGGCATGCGTGTAATTATTACCGAAGGTGATTCAATACCTTATGCCTGCGGTGAGTATGTGTATGGTGAAACGGAAGATTACCTGCTGAACATCACGCCTGCTGCTGCCTGTGGCGGTGCGCCGGTTCCCGGGGCAACTTTATCATCAGAGATCTCTGTTTGTCCGAGCGAACCATTCACCCTTTCCATTGCAAATTACCAGAACAATACCGGCATCTCTTATCAATGGCAAAGCTCACTCAATAATATCGATTACACCAACATCAGCAGTGCCACTTCCGCTACTAAAGTGCAGACACAGGCGGCAGCCACCTGGTATCGCTGCAATGTAACCTGCGATAATTCGGGCCTCTCCACCAAATCGGATCCGGTGCAGGTAATCATGAATCCCTTTTTTGCCTGCTACTGCGCTTCTTATCCTACTAATGCTGAAGACACGAAAATTGACACCGTTAAAATCGGAAACCTCATTGCCGGGTCTTCCCCGGTGAACTGCGAAACCTATACCGACAACACCGGTGCGAACCTGGATGTTGCCAATACCGGACCCGTAACCATTCACATTGATAACGGCTCCTGCAGCGGACAGTTTTATGAAGCCTATGTAGCTGTTTACATTGATTACAACCAAAACAAAATTTACGACGGCACTGAGCTCGTTTATTCCTACGGGCCCACCGCTGATTTGCACAGCATACCCGACGGCGTGTTTAATATTCCCGGATCGGCACCGCTCGGCAAAACCGGCATGCGCGTAGTATTGGCTGAATCAGAATCCGTGCCTCCCGCCTGCGGCACTTACGATTATGGTGAAACAGAAGATTATGCCATCAACATCGTCAATGAACCGCCCTGTATTAATCCACCAACTCCCGGCACCGCAACGGCTTCTGTCTTGTCGTTCTGCACCGTGGATGTGCCGGCTGACGTTACCCTGAGTCTTACGGGTAATTCAATCGGACTTGGACAAACTTATCAATGGCAATCTTCACCTGACAATAGCCTGTATACTGACATTCCGGGTGCTACCAATACTTCAGCCGATGTAACCGTTACCACCACTACTTATTACCGTTGTAAGGTGACCTGTTCAGGCAACAGCGCCTATTCTGCCGAAGCAACAGTGACGGTAAAACCCGTCCCTTTAGGCAATACACAAAGCAATCCGATTATCATCAGCAGTTTTCCTTATACACATACCGGTGATAATTTTTCTGACAATTGCTGGACGAGCGACTACACCAATAGCCTGCCGCAGGTATCACCTGATATTTTTTATGCTATCTCGCTGATCGACACTTCCGGAACACTGCAAATTTCCACCTGCGAGACCACCGGATTTAATACTTACCTCCACCTGGTAGATGATCAGGGTAATCACCTGAGCAGCAATAACAACAATGGCCCTTATTGCTCAGGGCAGGCAGCTTCCATTGAGTTTTATGAGGGAACAGTACCGGTCAACCTATTCATCATTGTGGAAGGACAAGGCAATGATGAAGGCAACTACCAACTGGATGTGAATTTCATTCCTGATTCCGCCACGGCTGTTGCACAAGCGCCATCGATGGCAACGGGCAGCGTTAGCGTTTACCCCAATCCAGGAAATGGCAACGTGACTGTACAAATCCAGCTGAACGATTATTCTGCAAAAGCCGCTGACCTGAATATCTTTAATACCATCGGACAGTTGGTGCAGACGGAAAAGATCACACTTGAAATGGGCAGCTATTCCGGAGATCTTCACCTCAATGCTGCCTTGCCGGCAGGCATTTACAATCTGCAGCTGAATGATGGCAATTCGGTATTGTCGAAGCCAATTGTTATTCAACGCTGATCATCGACAGTATCACCTGCCATCAAAAGCATGCAGGGGAATACCGCCATAGCAGCGATGGAACTGCGGGCAATTACCGGTGAAGAATAAACAGGTTCTGTTTTAAAGGCAGGAAAATCCGGTACAATCACGCACCCGTTAAATGCCTGCAACAAAAATTCTTAACCCCCTCCTTCGGGCTCAATATTGCACCCAACTATTTTCCTTCACTTCGTAATACCAACCGGAAAACTTTTGGGCACCAACCATAGTTTCCCTTACATTTTTATTGCTCCGGTTATAGCATGACGGTCCCGTTTCAAATCATATTGCTGACGCCGGGTTTCGCAGCAGACGAAAACGATACAAGCTGCCTGCCGGCTTTGCAGGATTTTGTTTTGGGCTGGAAACGATGCTGTCCCGGCATCTCTCTATCAGTCATTTCGTTTCAATACCCTCATCGGCCGAAATCATATACATGGCATTCGATTCCTGTTTATGCAGCCGGCGGCCACGATAAAAACGGCCTGATGCGGCTGTATACCTGGCTGAAGGTTTTTTTTCACCTCGTACTGATGAAGAAAAAAAAGCGCACCGTGCTGCTTTCTTATTTTCTGACAGAAGCCACTTTTATCGCACAACAATTCACCAAAATTTTTGCGACAGATCATATTGCCATTGCCGCAGGACAAGATGTAAGAACAACTAATGCCTACCTGCAAAAACTGCATCCTGATAAGCTGACTGTAGTGGTATTCAATCAGCAGATGAATGCTGAGTTGCTTCAGGCAACAGGCAGAAAGGCAGCTGCGGTTATTCCCATGGGTTTACTGCAGCAGGTAACAGCCGATGGCACGGCAGACAACAGAATCATAGACATGCTGATCGTCAGTTCACTCATTCCTCTTAAACAGGTTGATAAAGCCATCCGGATTATTTCCCTGCTCAAGCATGAATTACCAGACATCAGGGCGCAGATTATCGGCAAAGGCTCCGGTTATGATACATTGATTGAGCTGGTAACAACACTTGGGCTAAATGAACAGGTCACCTTCACAGGCGCTGTAAGCCGTGAAGCGGTGAGAGAAAAAATGCAAGCGGCAAAAATATTACTCCACACTTCCGCATCGGAAGGGCAGTCGACAGTAATTTCTGAAGCACTGTCAGCAGGCATGTACGTGGTTTGCCATGATGTGGGAAGAATCATGGATCATCCCAAAATAGCCATCTGCACCGATGAAGCTGCGATGTTGTTGGCAATGAAAAGCATCCTGCATTTGCCGCAGCCTGATTTTTCACCGGTGGAAATATTGCCGGTAGAAGAAACCATTAAAGCATACACACGGCTCATCGAATCACTGCACTGATGAAACTACTGATGCTGCGTTAAAAGCGTGTTACCATCATGCATGCTGATAAAAGTAGCTTCATGCACTGCATTCAGCCATCTGTTTAAGGGGAAAAAATCTTATGTTTATTGCTGCTGCAAACCGGTTTTTTCTGTATTCATGATTGCCCTCCCATTTAAAAAATTCCGGCAACGCCTGATGCTCTTCGGGATGAGTGCGGCATACAACCTGGTACCAATGCTGTTCAATGTAGCGATTGCAGCTATCGTAATCCGATTGCTTGCTGATTCGCTGTGGGGCGAAATGGTGCAGTTACTTTTGTGGACAGGCCTTGCAGGTAACATCATGGCCTGGGGAAACAAAGATTATCTCGTGCGCAGCTTCAGCATTGATCCTTCTTCCATCGGCGCTTCCTGGCAGCATAGCTTTGGCAGCCGCAGCCTGTTGCTGCCCGCGATGCTGGTATTGCTGTTGTTTATACCAATGCCATTGCCGGTGATGGCATGGACCGGCCTGTTGCTGACAGCAAAGTTTATTTACATGTCGTATGATGCGCTGATTGTATTCAGAAGAAAATTCGCTGTCACGCTGTTGCTGGAATCAGCAGGATTCATTTTCATTGGTGCCGGCATCTTTTATCTGCAGCCGGCAGACCTTTCTGTATTGCTCAGCTGTTTTGCCATTGCTGAGATGTTAAAGAGTATTGCTGTCGTTTTGCTTTTCAGGAATGCAGTACTGCCGTTGCCCTTCCGCGACTACGACAGCAATTATTTCAAATCGGCTTTTTCCTTTTTCCTGCTCTATTTCACCGGCATGCTGGCGAGCAGGGTGGATCTCATCTGTATCACCACATTTTTCGATAAAGCAGCTGTTGCACGTTACCAGGTACTGATGAGTTTTTTGCAGGCCATCCAGCTCTTTATTCCTATCCTGCTCATTCCTTACCTCTCTTTCATCTACCGTTTGCCCGTTGCTTCCATCCGTAAGATGGCACTCCGGTTGTTTATTGTAGGCATGTTAATTGCCGCCATTGCGGTTTTTTCATCCTCGGTGTTGCTGCCGGTGATCTACCGGTTTCAATATGATCCGGTCGTTTTTCTGTTGGGATGGCTGATGGTGATTCCCGGATTTTACTATGCGCCGCTGATCTACCGTTTGTTTAAAAATAACCGTCAGCACATTGTAGTGTTGATCTCCCTCCTCTTCATTGTCCTCACTGTCGCTTTGATTTTCATATTGATAAAAATACTGCCGCAACCGTTTACGGCCATCTTCATCGCCCTGGCTATGGCACAATGGATAATCGGTGTTATCTACTATTTTGCCGGCAAGCAACTTACCTGAACCGCGTACAGCATCACCGTATTCGCCGGTAGAGATAGTTCGGATTTTTCAGCACGACCTCATAGTCTTTCCGTTGTTTCATCTCTTTCATGAAATCGTGCATGCCGGATCTGATATGCGCGGCAGAATCATCAAAGAAGATAAAACCACCCTGCACGAGGCAGCGGTGAACATTTTCAAAATCACGCTTCACAAATGCATACTGATGATTGCCATCGAGGTAAGCGAAGCTGACAGCACCGCCGGTATCTTCCGATGTTCCCCAAATATTTTTCACCTTCCGGCGATGATGCCAGCATTCAAAAAATTCATCGGAAAACATTTCAAAGGTATGCGGCAACCACTCACCGCTGAAGTGCCGCACATTACGGATAAAAGATTCACGGATGTACTGTTTCATTTCCGCGGGCGGCACTTTCAAAACACGCGCGTAATAATTTTTCTCCTTCTCCTCAAACTCCCATTTATCCACCGTGATCAGTTTATTTTCACGGTTGTGCAGCGAAAGAAAGTGACTCAGCATGCATGTTGACATGCCGGTGAATGAACCTATCTCCAGCACAGGATCATCCGTTGGCAGGTGCGCTATGGCATAGTGGATACAATAAATATTCTCGGGCACGAAGAGCGGTGCTCCATTGATAGTTACATACAAGGCATCATAATATTCATCGGCCATCAAACGGTAAGGAAACAACATGGTGCGTATACGATGAAAGGTGTTGCCTTTTATTATTTTTTTGATCATGACTGATTATTTAAAAACCGCAGAGCTTTCCCTGAAATAATGACGGTTAAACCAGGGCGTATGTCCCAGCACCGGAGCTTTGCTCCATGCATAATGATGTGCGACACGAAAAACAAATTGCGTATGCACACCTTTGCTAAAACTATGTTCCAGCAGCAACTCCTGCACCTGAACGGCAAATGCCGGCACCGGAATTCTATACACTTGCGACAAGACCGTTGGCACCGCATCGGCTTCCGGAACGATACTGGCCTGATGATAATGACCAAGCCGGTAAGCAGCCTGTCGCTGATCAAACGGCACCGTTGCAGCGCAGATTCTTTTTACTGATTTGATCATCGGTATCACCGCACTGCTCGAACGAATGCTATAGATACAATGTGTTTCATCGATAGAGCCGGCAATGTCAACCGGGAAGATGTCATAACCATGGTCGTGCTGCACCGAAACAAGGTAAACCGGACGTGGCTTGAGACTGAATACAAAAAGTTTCAGCAATTCATCGGGCGGCACCATGAAATTTTGTGATTTTTTATTCGTGCTGTTCTTCAAAGACAGCAGCAAGATATTCCAGGTGTACTCCGGCCAGTGAAATGGTTGATGCGTCAGCGTTGCTTCGAAGAGGAGCAACTGCAATCCGCCTGTTGCTTCTTTACCGGTTGCTGTCAGCCGTAGCGCTCCCAATACTTTTTCATTCTTTATTATCTGCAACGTAACTTCTTCCGCATGTATGTCAGGCACAGCAGCAGCATTCACCGCGATGGCAAATGGCTTAAGCGATAGGAGGGCATGCGCATTTTGTACGTCATATTGCTGCCTGCCACTGCTGATGACTACCCTCGCCGTATCGTCTTCACTGATTGCCACGGCATGAAGCTTCCGTGTATTCAGGTAGCGTGATATTTTTCTTTTGATGTTGTTCATGAAAAGCCGGCTGCGGTTCAAGTTAATGACTATTCGTGATCATACCGATGCTGAAATAAATTCGGCATGACCTCATTGTTTTGAGATGGCTTGTATTAATTTCAAACCATGATGGCTGCCTCTTCCATGCAAAAGATATTATTGTTTAACCCGCGGGCAACCGACTATAAAGCACGCATTCCCAATTCAATTTTACAGGTGGCCGCCGGCATTGAAGGCATCTTTGACTACACCATCGTTGACGGCAACCTCGAAAAAGATCCATGGCAAAGGATAGAAGCTTGCCTGCAAAGCGGCACTTATCAATGTTTCGCGCTGACGGTAATGCCCGGGCCTCAACTGAAACAAGCCATCCCTTTCTCTAAGCGAGTGAAAGCATCTTTCCCCGGCATTGTCATTATCTGGGGAGGTTATTTTGCTTCCAATCAATCCACTGTTGTGCTGCAATCCGGATATGTTGACTATGTAGTGTATGGCCCCGGCGATAAAACCTTTCCGCAATTGCTGCAACTGCTGCGCCGGCAACACTCGAAAGAAGAAACAAAACAAGTGAATAACTTAATCTTCAGAGAAGGCGAAGCCATTGTTAAAACCGCAAAAGATGAACTCTATGATCAGGATGAACTTCCGCCGCTTCCTTATGAACAGCTCAACCGTTTCTATCCTCTTCAAAAATATCTTGGCAAAACATTTCTGGGTCAGCGCACCATCGCATATCACTCCAGCATAGGTTGTCCCTTCAAATGCGCCTTCTGTGGTATCGTTCCTATCTACAATGCACGCTGGAAAGGAAAATCCGCCATCAACATTTACAACGACATCAAATTCCTGAAAGACCGTTTCGGCGGTGATGCCATCGAGTTCCACGACAATAATTTTTTTGTGTCTGAAAAGCGCACCGTGGAATTTTCTCAGCTTATCAGGAAAGAAAATATGGTATGGTGGGGTGAAGGCCGGATTGATACCGTTGATAAATATGACGATGCTTCTATAGCTGCGATGCGGGAAGCCGGCTGCCGGATGATATTTTTTGGTGCTGAAACCGGTAATGATGCCATCCTGAAAAAGATGGACAAGGGTGGCACCCAAACCGGAGAACAGATCAGGACATTTGCCGCGCGCATGGCAAAGTTTGACATCATTCCTGAATATTCCTTTGTGCTGGGCACACCGGGCGATAGTGAAGACGAAGTGAACCGGCAGATAGAAGAAGACATCGCCTTTATCCGGCAAATAAAAGCCGTTAACCCAAAAACAGAAATTATTATTTACGTCTATTCACCGGTGCCAACGGAAGGTTCCGCATTGTTTCAGCGTGTTAAGGAACAGGGATTTCATTTTCCCGTAACGCTGGAAGACTGGATTTCACCACACTGGGAAAACTTCGATCTGCGTAAAAATCCGCTCACGCCCTGGCTCAAACCGTATATGATCGACAGGATAAAAAATTTTGAGACAGTACTGAACGGATACTATCCAACGGTGAGTGACAGGAAACTTACCACCTTCCACAAGCAAGTCATCAGCGGTCTTTCCGCATTGCGCTATCATCTCCAATGGTATCATTTTCCATACGAGATAAAAGCGCTGCAGAAATTCTGGCTGAAGTACCGGCAACCCGAAGTGGAAGGATTCTGAGATGCTGATGCCATGCTGAAACTTTTCTCCGGTCGCCGGTCGAAAGCAAAAAACGAAACATATTCACCTTTCTGAAGCGAACGTATCCTAGAAAATGCAAAAAAATTCGCGCTGCACTCTGGTGCTCATGGCATTGCCTGATAAATCATGGCAGACTCGCTTTGAGATACAGCAGTGTATTGATCCGCTAACGTTGAGAAATTAATTCATTCTACACAGTAGCACTCACTGTCTTACCTTGTTATAATAATATTTTGCCTGATCAAAATGACCAAGCGCGGTGAGGCAATCGCCTATCAGCCTGTTATACATAGTACCGGATGGGTTCTTCTTATAAACCACTTGCAGGAATTTCAGCGCTTCTGCGTAGTTGCCCATGGCATAATAGTTATACGCCGTGAGTTCATAAATATAATCCTGCTCCGGAAAAAGCTGATTGTAATCCTTCAGCAGCCGCAGTGATGTTGCATAATCGTCCTGCAGGTACAGGAGACATGCCTTCCAGTACCAAGCTGTCGTATTCGTGGTGTTAGACCGGTAAATCTTTTCAATGAGGCCGGCAGCATACGCGAGGCTGTCGGCGCGCATCATCCGGAAAACGGTGAGGTCATCCCGGCTTTCGCGCTTCACCACAAATGACAACGGCACACCGAATCGTTCAACCGTATGCAGCGTGCCATAGGGTGGAAACATGGCATCAATCGCTTTCTGATTCAGAAACACGGTGGACACCACGGCATAATCCCAGTCAACGGCCCACATGTCTTTGATCGCCACATACTCAAATTTCACCTTCGTTGAGTCATATGCGTACTGGAGTGCATTGGCATTGTTGCTTAAGACGGTAACCTTTTTATCAGCCACAGGTTCATGCTGCAGAAGCCATTGCATGCCCTCATACGTGGTCAGCTGCTGATAGTCGGTATCATAATGTTTGTATATGCCGGGCAATCCGCCGCTGAGGTGATTGTAGTAAACATAGTTGAAGGGAAAAGCGCGTAACTGCCACACCAGCAGATCCAGCATTGCTGCTAAAAGCAAAGCGGCAAGTGCATAGCGGAATGCTGATTTTGCGGTCAGCGAAAATAATTCGGTGATACCCACCGATGTGATCACGATCACGAAAGGATAAGCGAACATGATATGACGCCAGCCATTGTAAACCGGTGAATGCATCAGCATTACCCAGGCAACGGGAAAGATGGCAGCATAGAACAGCATCCATGAATATGACTTTTGAAACCGGTTGGCAAAACGAATTAATATACCGGCAGAAAGTACAAAACCCAGCATCACTGCTTCAGGCACTGTCATATAGAGGTATCGCCACAGGTATCCGACCGTATCAATCTTTTGCGAAGTGATGATTTTATCGGCATAGAGCATAGAGATGCTATGCTGAAACTTTTTAGTGGCTGCCAGTCCTCCGGTAATATGTGCAAGGCCTTCGCGCCAGAAGTTTGGATAGGTGAGTAAGGCCAGTGCTGAACTCAGCGCAATGACAGCCATAAATGGCACCAGCCATTTGCGGAACATCACATGCTTGTCATTCTTGCTGACGGAGAAAAGATACCAGCCTGTTGCAAAAAATGCGAGATAGGCTGGCAGCAGAATACCGCTGATACGAATAGCCACTGCGGCCACAACAGCGAAAGCTACGCCGGCAAAAGCGAAACGGCGGATGGCCGGTGCTGTTTGGAGGAGCTGCACGAGAAAATAAAAACCTGCTGCAAAGGCTACCGCGAATGGAATATCTTTTGAGTTGAAAAAAGCATTGCCGGTGACCGTTGGTGTAAGAAAAAGAAGCCATAGGGCAAGCAACCCTGCAGTCCATCCTTTCAGTTGTTTCGCTATCAGGCTGGTGAACAGCAGCAACAAAATGCCGGCCAGTGCGCATAAGATATGATGCGTGATAAATGGATTGGCGGGCTTCAAAACAGCATTGATGGCAGGCGCTATCATCTCAAAAGCAGCCCCATAATATTTCTGATCCGGAAAGCTGATCTTATTTACCTGCAGGGCAGCGAATGACGTGTCTGTACCAAATGAGCTGAAATAGCGGAGGCACGCTTCACCATAACTATAATCAATGGGAGCATCAGCCGGCACACCCATGCGTGCAGCACCCAGCAATAAAAACAAAGCCATTGCCGCAACACTGCACCAGCATACAGGCTTTGCACGGAAACGAAATTTACCGAAAGCAAGATCATCCTGCACCATTGCTGCAGGCAATACCTTAGCTGCAGGCTGTGGCTCCTGTAACCGCTGTTGCTTAAGTTTTCTTTTTCCCGATGCCACCACTGAATACGTTGATCAGCTAAGATTCCTTTTATTAAACCGTACCAAAGATTTTTGGAAGCGTGAATCTATAAAGAATCAATTGCGGATGCTAAACAAATTTTGCAAATACAACATGCATTAGCAATACATGCCGTTTTCAAAACGCATGCTTCCTTTGCATCCATTACCTTGCAGATCAAAGCAGGCATGAAACCGATACCCGGATACTTTGCGCATTACCTTTACCGGCCATGGCTGACACGATACCTGTCAAAGGAGCGATCGTACCGGTATGAGCATATTACGGTCAGGGTTTTGCCCGGTGTTTTTCACCCGGGATTTTTTTTCAGCACCCATTATTTACTGCAATACCTGCTCAAGGCTGATCTGCTCGGTCATTCGCTATTGGAACCCGGGGCCGGAAGCGGACTTATTTCCTTCGTCGCCGAACAACATGGCGCCGCCGTCACCGCATCAGATCTCAGCATGACTGCTGTGCAAAACCTGCTGCTGAATAAAGCCTTGCTGCATTCGCAGGCGGAAGTGATACACAGCGATTTGTTCGATCAATTGCCTGCGCGCCGCTTCGACTTCATCGTTATCAATCCGCCATATTATCCGAAAGCAGCAACTACGGATGCCGCGTTGCCCTGGTACTGCGGTGCGGACTTCGAATACTATCACAAATTATTTTCCGCACTTCCTTCCTTCATGCATGCCGGCACTAAAACATGGATGGTGCTTTCCGAAGAATGCAACATTGGCCGGATTCAGCAAATTGCCGCTGAAAATAAATGCAGGTGCAGCGAAGTGAGCAGGAAAAAATGCTGGTGGGAATGGAATTACATTTTCGAAGTAACAGTCGCCGGGGACGGTGATGTATGATGCTGCATCATGCCAAAGTTTTTTCTGCATGTGTTAACATGTTCACTTTTACCATACATCTCTATCGCCAATTGATTAATTTTCCATCGTGCATATCTGTTGTAAGTGCCACATTGATGATCAGCAACATTTTTAAAATCCACGCCGTCATCCTGAACTTGTTTCAGGATCTTCATTTTCACTGTAACCACATGCCACAATAATCCCTGTAAATCACAACCTGCTTGCCTGCTGCTGTCAATATCGCCGGAAGTCCTGCTGTAAACGATAAGTTTACTATATCGGCACTGAAGGTATTGTTGTACTACGACCTGTTCCGTTACCCTTTAACTGCGGCGGAGATACTTTATCACTGCCGGGAACAAGGTTGCAGCGAGCAACAGCTAAGCAGTAGCCTTCAATTCTTACAGTCACATCAATACATCTGTCACATCGATGGCTTCTACCTGCTGAAAAATGATCCGCAGCTTGTGCAGCGAAGAAAGCTGGGTAATGAGCTGGCTCAGCGCATGCTGCGTAAAGCCGCTGACAGATCATCGCTGATTGCCCGCTTTCCTTATGTGCGTGGCGTATGTGTGTCGGGTTCCTTATCGAAAGATTATTTTGATGAAACCACCGACATCGATTTTTTTATCATCACCGCACCCGGTCGCCTGTGGGTATGCCGTTCGCTTCTGATCCTTTTCAAAAAGCTGCTATTGCTGAATTCAAAAAAATATTTTTGCGTGAACTACTTCATCGGCAGCGACAGCCTTGAGATTCCTGACAAGAATATTTTCACAGCCACAGAACTGATCACGCTGCTGCCTTTCTATAATCACACGCTGTACAGGAATTTTTTTTCGGCCAATGAGTGGGTGAAAGACTATTACCCTAATGCCGCACCGCGTGAAGGTTTTGTTTTGAAAGAAAAAGAAAGCAGGGTGAAGCATGCAATGGAGCAATTGCTGAACGGCTCATTGGGCGAGTGGCTCGACCGCTATTTTTACAAAGCAACCGTCAATCACTGGAAGAAAAAATTCCCGGACCTTGCTGCCGCTGAATTTGAGGTGAACATGCGTTCCCGCAAAGATGTATCAAAGCATCACCCGCAGGGCTTTCAGTTCAGGGTACTCAAACACTACCGTGAAAACTGTGAAGCCTTTGAAGCAAAGCATGGTATATCTTTACGGTAATGGCTACCGTACTGCTTGCCAATACTTACTTTCTTTCTTTCGACCAAAAACAGCAACGGCTCATGCAGCCCTATCCGCCGCTGGCGACACTCTATGCAGCAGCCGTGCTGAGACAGGAAGGATATGAGGTGGCATTGCATGACGCCATCCTGTCACAGTCAGTGAATGAAATCATTCCCGTCTTTGAAAAAGAAATGCCGGCATTCTTTGTTATCTATGATGACGGCTTCAATTATCTCACAAAGATGTGCCTCAGCAACATGCGCGAGGCGGCTTTTCAGATGATTGCAATCGCCAGGCAATATGGCTGCACGATTATCATATCCAGTTCCGATGCAACCGATCATGCTGAGGCCTACCTGCGAAAGGGAGCAGACTATGTGATCAAAGGCGAAGCAGAAATTACCCTGCGCGAATTGCTCCATTCGCTGACCACCGGCAACAATGTATTGCCGGTTGCCGGCCTGGCCTTCTTATCAGGAAATGAAGTCATCAGCACACCAAAACGCAGCGTGCTGCAACAGCTGGATGACATTCCTTTTCCCGCATGGGACCTTGTTGATATGCTTAACTATCAAAAGAAATGGCGGCAGAAGAATGGATACTTCTCGCTGAATCTCACCACCACGCGCGGCTGTCCGTTTAAATGCAACTGGTGTGCGAAGCCGATCTATGGCAACCGCTACAATTCGCGTTCACCACAAAATGTAGTGGAAGAAATCAAGCTGCTGCTGCGAAATTATCAGCCCGATCACTTCTGGTTTTGCGACGACATCTTCGGGCTCAAACCCGGATGGATCAAAACATTCAGCGAGCTGGTTCAGCAGGAACAACTGCATTTCAGGTTTAAGATACAGTGCCGGGTTGACCTGCTGCTGGAAGAGAATAACATTGAATCGCTGGCGAGAGCTGGCTGCGAAACGATATGGGTAGGCGCGGAAAGCGGCTCTCAGAAAATACTTGATGCCATGGATAAAGGCACTACGGTGGAACAGATCTATGCCGCCACAAAACTTTTAAATAAGCACCATATCAGGCCGGCTTTCTTTTTACAGTTTGGCTATCCCGGCGAAACGAAAGAAGACATTGCCGCCACAAAAAAAATGCTGCTCGAGCTTATGCCCGATGATCTTGGCATTTCTGTCTCTTATCCGCTGCCCGGCACTAAGTTTTATGAAACAGTGAAAGATCAGCTTAAGGAAAAAGCCAACTGGACAGACTCTGATGACCTGGACATGATGTATCGTGGAACATATTCCCCGCAATACTATCGCCAACTGCACCGGTACATCCATAAGTTATACAGAAGACAGCAGGGTTGGGAGCGTATCAAACAAATGGTGAAAACAGGATGGCCGGCAGCTGGTCAGTCATGGCGCAGCATCGTGTTACTTCCTTATTTCACGATCATGAGCTGGTGGAATTATTGCAGGCTGAACTATTTAATCCGGAACTGAAAAAGGTCAACATTGAAGCCATCTAAAACAGGCAATCAATGCCGTCATGCCGGATTTATTTCGGCATCTGTCAATGAATGGAAGAGATCCAGATCGCGATCAATCGGGACAGGATGACTTCAAATATTTTGAGATAGCTTCTGCATGAATCCTGTACCTTTAAGCATCTTCCTTTAATAATCGTTACGCAACACCTGATTGTAGATTCATTTTCTTCCCTATAAAAACCACCGGATGAAAGCCATTCATTTCAGCATAGTTTCATTTGCGTTGATCGTCCTTGCCTGCTGGCAATGGAAAGCAATGGTGCTGCCTGCCGCCAAAGATGCATCAACCGAAATTGCAGAATCGGAAAACAGCGATTACTTTTTCATACAACACAGCTTTCCTTACGGGAAAATTGATTACACGGCGCACCGTGCGGCAGCACTGCAGTTTAAACAGTTGCAACAGGCAGCGGCAGCACTTAAAACAAATGACCTGGCGCAATGGCAGTTTGCGGGCCCTGTTAATTCCGGTGGAAGAATCGTGGACATAGCTTTTGATCCTTCCAATACTGAAATTGCCTACCTCGCCGCCGCTTCCGGAGGTGTCTTTAAAACAAAAGACGGTGGCAGCACCTGGCAACCGGTGTTTGATAATGAAACCACGCTTTCCATTGGTGACATCGCTGTTGCTCCTTCCAATCCTTCAGTCATTTATGTCGGCACAGGTGAAGCAAATGGCGGCAGCGGCTCACTCACGTACGATGCGAATGGCATCTACAAATCCATCAACGGCGGATTGACCTGGACCAATGTCGGCCTGGAAAATACACGCATGACCGGCCGCGTGGCCATTCATCCTACCGACCCTGACATCGCCTTTGCCGCTACCATGGGTGATCTTTACGGACCAACACCTGACCGCGGATTATATAAAACAACCGACGGAGGACTGACCTGGACGAACGTATTATTTGTGAATGACTCTACCGGAGTTATTGATGTGGTGATCAACCCTCAGAATCCTGATATTGTTTTTGCAGCCACCTGGATGCGGACCAGGCATGCAAACACAAAAGATTATGCAGGCACGGAAAGCGGCATCTGGAAATCAACGGATGGCGGAGATACATTCACCCAACTCGGCAGCGCCAACGGATTGCCACCGCAGGGAGTGGAGTACAGCCGCATCGGTATTGACCTGTGCGACGCTTCACCCAATGTGGTGTATTGCGTTTATCTTGACGAACAATATTCATTTGGCGGTTTGTACAAGTCGGTGAACAATGGTATCAGCTGGTCGGAAACCAATGATCAGTCGCTGCAGAACAGTATGGCAAACGGGCAAGGCTACTGGTACGGCAGGGTGAAATGTGATCCGGTTGATCCCAACATCGTATTCCTGATCGGTTTCGATATGTATAAAACCGTGAATGGCGGAAGTTCCTGGAGCAACACTTTCAATGGTGTGCATGTGGATCAGCATGCAGTGGCGATTCACCCGCTGAACCACAATTTTGTGATGCTCGGCAATGATGGTGGTTTGCATATCTCCAATAATGGTGGCACCAACTGGACCTATAATGCCACCTTGCCAATCTCGCAGGTTTACCGTGCCGAAATTGATCACTCGCTGCCGGCAAGCATTTATGTCGGACTACAGGACAATGGCACCAACCGCACCCTTTCCGGTCTGCCTGATGACTACCAGTTTATTTTTGGTGGCGACGGTTTTCAATCATTGGTGAATCAGAACGACAGCTATACCATTTTAGCCGGTTATCAATATGGCAATATCTGGAAGTCAGCTGACGGAGGCTACAACTGGTATCCGTCTTATTCCTATGGCATCTTTGGCACCGGCAACTGGAATTATCCACTGACCATCGACCCGCTTAATCCCGATGTGATCTATACAGGCACGCAAAATGTTTTCCGGTCAATAGATTTCGGCGACACGTGGTCAGCCATCAGTCCGGCGCTCACACAACTCGATTACACCGGCACACTCATTTTCGGCACCATCAGTTACATTGATGCTTCACCCATTGATGAAGACATAATTTATGCAGGCACCGATGACGGAAAAGTGTGGAATACGCTGAACGGTGGGAACACCTGGCAGGAGGTTGACAATGGATTACCGGAACGCTGGGTAACCTGCGTGAAAGCCGACCCGTTTGACAAGCATACGGCGTACGTCACACTTTCCGGTTACCGTTTTCATGATAATGCAAGCCATGTTTATAAAACCACTGATGATGCACAGAGCTGGACAGACATCGGCACCGGTCTTCCCGATGTGCCGGTGAATGGCATCATTCCGGATCCATTGTATGAGTCATATCTTTATCTCGCCACCGATGTCGGCGTCTATTATACTGTCAACGGCGGAGCAAGCTGGCAACCGGCAGGCAGCGGAATGCCTGTTGTCGCCTGCGTCGATTTAAAATTGCATCAGCCCACACGCACCCTCGTGGTTGGCACTTATGGACGAAGCGTTTACAAGCTCAGCCTCGATGATCTGGTAGGAGATGTCAACGTGCAAACTGCCGCAACTTCATTCGCTGTTTTTCCAAACCCGGTAACAGCCGGCAATGCATTGATCAGCTATTCCGTTCCAACGGCATCACGGGTTCGGTTTACGTTGCAGGGCTACGATGGAAAAATCATCCTGGAGCAAAATGTATCTGCAACAGCAGGAAAAAACACGTTTGCCATGGATTGTAAGCACACAGCCGCAGGAGTTTATTTGCTGTCGATGCAATACGGAGGACGTGTTGTTGTGCAGAAAGTGATTGTGCAGTGAAAGAACGGAAGACAGTAACTGTGAAGGGAAGGAGAATGGTTAGGAGACTATTTTCATTTCGTTTGCCTCTTTGTGTATCATGCTGAAGAAATGACAAAATTTTGTTCATGATGCACCGCAAATAACAAGTATAGCAGAAAACATTTCGTCCTATATTTTATCGTTCCCGCATGGATTACGATCTTTGCAGCTTATTACCATATCCGATGATCACGTACAACCGCCGCGATTACGACAACGATACATTGATTGCGCTTTACAAAGCACTGGTGAAACCCAGGGTGATCGAAGAGAAGATGCTTAACCTGCTGCGGCAGGGAAAGATCTCCAAATGGTTTTCCGGCATCGGGCAGGAAGCAATTGCCGTGGGAGCTACCATGGCACTGGATGCTGATGAATATATCATGCCCTTACATCGTAACCTCGGCGTTTTCACGGCACGCAACATGCCATTTGTCAAACTGTTCAGTCAGTGGCAGGGCCATGCAAACGGTTTCTCCAAAGGCCGTGAACGTTCTTTTCACTTCGGCTCCAATGAGCATCATATAGTGGGCATGATCTCCCACCTTGGTCCACAGCTTACCATTGCCAATGGTATCGCCCTCGCCAATCAGCTGCGCAAAGAAAATAAAGTGTCGCTCGCCTTCACCGGCGAAGGCGGCACCAGTGAAGGAGATTTTCATGAAGCACTGAATGTGGCCAGCGTCTGGAATCTTCCCGTCATTTTTCTGATTGAAAACAACGGCTACGGATTGTCCACGCCATCGAAAGATCAGTTCCGCTGTGAGAAACTGGCGGATCGCGCCATCGGTTACGGCATGGAAGGCATCACCATTGACGGAAACAATATACTGGAAGTGTACGATACCATCAAAGGCGTGCGTGAATATTGTATCACCAATCAACGGCCTTATCTGGTGGAATGCATGACCTTTCGCATGCGTGGCCATGAAGAAGCAAGCGGTGTTAAATATGTTCCGAAAGAACTGATTGAGTCATGGAGTAAAAAAGATCCGGTGATCAATTACGAAAATTACCTGCTCGCGAATGGCATTATCAGTGAAGGGCTGAAAGAAGAAGTGCGGAGCGCAGTGAAGTTTGAAATAGAAGACGGCCTGCAGATCGCCTTTGCGGAAGGCGAAATAACGCCGGATACAGAAAAAGAATTACAGGATGTGTATGCGCCGCATGTGCCGGTCATTACTGCACCGGGCACTGCCGCTTCCGAAAAACGTTTAATTGATGCCATCGCACAGGGAATGAAACAGGCGATGGAGAAACATCCGGACCTCGTGCTGATGGGACAAGACATCGCCGATTATGGCGGTGTTTTCAAAATTACGGAAGGCCTGCTCTCCATCTTCGGCAGCGACCGCGTACGTAACACTCCATTGTGCGAATCGGCGATAGTAGGCGCGGCGCTTGGCCTTTCCGTGAAAGGTTTTAAGTCAATGGTTGAAATGCAATTCGGCGATTTTGTGACCTGCGGATTCAACCAGATCATCAATAACCTCGCGAAGATCCATTACCGCTGGGGACAAAATGCCGATGTGGTGGTGCGCATGCCGACAGGTGCCGGCGTGGGTGCAGGGCCTTTTCATTCACAGAGCAATGAAGCATGGTTCACGCATACACCCGGGCTGAAAGTGGTTTATCCTGCCACGCCATACGATGCAAAAGGTTTATTGCTTGCAGCATTTGAAGATCCGAATCCGGTATTGTACTTCGAACACAAGGCATTATATCGCAGCATTGCCGGCATGGTGCCCGATGATTACTATACCATCGAAATCGGCAAAGCCAATCTTGTGCAGCAAGGTGAGGATGTATCCATCATCACCTACGGTGCCGGCGTACATTGGGCTGCAGAAGCAGTGGCCACACTGCAATCAACGGATGCAGCATTCTCCGCCGACATTCTTGACCTGCGCACCCTGCTGCCTTTCGACAAGGAAGCAATAGCAGCCACAGTAAAGAAAACAGGCAAAGCGATCATCCTGCATGAAGACTGCCTGACCGGCGGGATTGGCGGCGAAATAGCTGCTTATGTCTCGGAAAATCATTTTGAAGATCTTGATGCACCCGTGATGCGCTGCGGATCATTGGATACACCTGTTCCGTTTGCCATTCCGCTGGAAAATAATTTTCTGCCGAAGGAACGGTTTAAAGTGGCGCTCGATAAATTGATCCGGTACTGATAATCGCAACGGTCTTTATTGCTTTCACCGCATTTTTTTCAATCTGAATTTACCGTGTGCAATCACATGGTATGATGAAAGGGCTCCCTCTTCCGCTGAAAGAAATGATCCAGTAGCACCTTGCAGTACTGTGCCATAATTCAGCTAAAAATTATTTCGCAATGCAATCGTGCAGTTAAAACCGATACAGCACTCCTGCCCCGAATGAATAAAGCAGGTAATTTTCTTCCGGCACATCTTTCTTCAGGCCAATCACATACCGTGCACCGGTATATGCCTGCAGCAATATTTTTGGGTGAACAGGATATTGCACCGTCAGCCTTCCGGTAAGGCTCAGCACGGCACCGGGCTTATAGCTGATCAATTGACCTTCGCTGTTGATACCATAACGTAAACCGCCGCTATACCAGCCGTATGCTGCGCCGCCACTTACCTGAAGCCTGCAGTTGCCAAGCGGAAAGCGATACCCGATGATAAAAGGAATTTCAAGATACCGCCCGCTTGAACTCAGTGTCTTCGTTTGCGTGATGGTATCATACATGGTAACCTGCTGATAGGATGTATCTGTATGCAATTGAAACGTCGTATCATACATCAGCACCAGCATGGAGTCAATGATTACGAAGAAAGAGTCAACGAGCATAGTGGAATCAACGGTGATGACCGGTTGCAGGTAGGAGTCTTCTTCAACAGAATCTTCCGTTAACGAAAAATGATCCTTCACCGAAAACTGTCCCACACCCGCACCAGCCAGCCAATTGTTGACACGATAATGCAATAATGCATTCCATTCAAATCCTGTAGCGCTGCTCTTTGTAGACGGCACTGTAATAATCGTTAAACCACCGGTTGCCGAAAGTTCAAATGAACTCACCTTGCTCCAGTGGTTGCGTTTCATAAATGCTGTGCCATCATACGCTGTTCCCGCAATTGTTGACGGCGGCTGACGGTCAGCAGATAAATTATAAGGAGGAACAGCAAGCAATGACAGGAACGGATGAATGGTGCCTTCACCGAACTTTCCATATTGATGTTTGCTGATGGTAATATGCTGATCGGGAACATCTGCCTGATGCGTATTACCTTCATTACCTGTATTCTTTTGTGACTCCCATTCAGCAGTGCTCATCGCATCCTTTGCTGATGCTTCACCACTTGCATTAGCAAGGCCGGATGCTGATGCATTCACATTTGATGATTCATCCTTCAAATCTTCACCTTCCGGTTTATTATTGATCAGCGTTTGCTGTTGCTGCTGCTTTGTACCGGATTCGTCCGTTGCTGCTTCCTGCTGCTTCGGGGAGTTCGCTGCAGATGATGGCTGATAAGCGGATACTGCTTTACTTTCTGAATGCGTTCCTTCCTCTTCAGCATGCTGTTCCGTTGTTACCATGTATTCTTTCACCACTTGTTCAGTTGCTGCTGATGCATCCGTATTCATCGCAGCGGATGTTGTGCTGATGTTGCCGGTTGTCGTTTGCACACCTTGTTCAACAACAACAGGCGCTGCATCTTCTGTTTCCTTCACGCGCAAATTGTTTGTTCCGATATAAAAACCGATAGCAGCGCCCGCAATCACCACGGCACCGACAAGTGACCATAGCTTCCACTGCGAGCCCTTCAAAGCCGTTCCCTTATGCCTGTTCAGCAGTTGCGTAGCTTCCTGCCAGTAAGCCTCATCAAATTCAGGTTTGCGTTCCTCCAGCTGTTTCCTGAACAGCTCATCAATGGGATGCTGTTCGCTCATTGGGTTTTTGATTTTACGGTGAACCGGTTTTCTTCTTTCAACATGATGCTGAGCTTTTTCCTAGCTTCCGCCACATGCCATTTGGATGTGCCTTCAGCAATTCCCAGCAGCTTCGCCACCTCAAAATGTGAATAGCCATCAATGGCAAACATGTTGAACACTCTTCCTGTAACAGGTGGCAGCCTCCGCACCATCGCCAGCAGCGCTTCCGCATCATAGCTGTCACGCAGCGACACATCCTGACCGCTCACGACCTGAAGATGTGAATGTTCCGCATGCACCACATTTTCATTGTATTGCTTTTCCTTTCTGAAATGATCGATTATGGTATTGATCATTATCCTGCGAATCCAGAAATTGAATGGCACTTCGGGTGAATACTTCCCGAGATTCAGCACGATTTTCAGGAATCCTTCATTCAGTATTGCACGGCTGTCCAGCTCGTTTTGATGATACCTGCTGCATATACTCATCAGCATCGGGTAACAGGCGCGGTACAATTCGTACTGCGCTTTCCGGTCATTCTCCCGGCATCCTTTTAATATTGCTTCCGTGACCTCCATGAAAGGCAAAGGCAAAGGAGTTGCCGCTGCGGTTTAACTCCTTTGCCTCTATTCGCTTACTGCCTGATAAAACTGCCCGTAAAAATTTTGTTTCCGTTCTGCATCTGCATTAGGTACATGCCGGTTTTCAGGGAGCTGACATCTATTGACTGCATGCTTTCATGCGCAGCTGCTGATTGCTGACCCACCTGTTGTCCCATGGCATTAAAAATCCGGATTGCAACAGCACCTGCCGCTGATGCAGGCAGGCTGAAGTGTATAACATCCGTTGCGGGATTGGGATAGATGCTGACAACCTGATCAACAGCAGGTTCCTCCACGGCAGATACCGTTTGCGCCTTCACGTTCAGCACAAATCCGGAGCGTGTATCATCAAATCCGCCGTTGGTAAGCGAATCCATAATACCAATCCATTCGCAGTGAAAAGAAGTGTTGTTGCTGTCGCAGATGATCGTAAGGCAAACTTCATACATGCCGTTGTCGCTGTAGGTATGCGATGGATATTGCACCGATGAGGTGGAACCATCGCCGAAATCCCAGAGGTAGGTGTTGGCGCCGGTAGACAAATCGGTGAGCCATATCGTTTCACTGGCCGTGTCTATCAGGGATACTTCAAAGTCTGCCTGACAGGTATTGCCATTATTGAAGATAGAATCCGGTGCATAGTAGATCGACTGGCAAGTGGTAGCCGTACAAAAACTATCCGCTACAGTCAGGCAAATGACATAGATGCCTTCAGCAGCATAGTTGTGCGACACATAAGGACCATAGGCAGCAGTACCATCTCCGAAACTCCAGGTATACTGCTTGGAAAAATCATAGTTAAAAGAAGAAAAATACACGGTTGAATAGGATTGCCAGGCCACAAAGTCAGCATAACAGCTGTCGCCGGCTGCTACATCAAAGGAATCACAATGCGAAGCTGTACAATTGTTATCCGTGTATTGAAGGCACACATTGTAAAACCCTGCAGCGTCATAGCTGTGTGCAGGATTGATTTCATTGGATGTCTGCCCGTCGCCAAAGTCCCAGGTATATGTTCCGTTTCCGCTGCTGCCGGTGCTGCTGAAAAACTGCACAGTGCTGCCGTTGGCTATATGGGTAAAGTTTACCCAGCAGGCGGAGTCAGCGACAGTAACATAGACGCAATAGCTGTCGTAACAGCCTAAAAAGGAACTGATCTGCAGGCAGACAAGATAGACTCCGTTTTCCGCATATGCGTGCACCGGTGATGATTCTACTGAAGTGCTGCCGTCTCCGAAGTCCCAGTTATAGCTTAAACCGCCGGAACCGGAAGAAGTGTTGGTGAATGAAATTACCGATCCGGTTTGCTGAACCGTGAAAGAAGCAACACAGGTGCCGGTATTGGTAGAGTCAATAAACAGGCTGTCGCAATAAGAGTCCGTACAGCCGGCTGCATTCTGCATGTACAGGCAAACCAGCTGCATCCCCATGTTATTGTAATAATGCGACGGACTAAATTCAGTAGAGGAAGTGCCGTCACCAAAACTCCACACAAACAGCGTGGTGCTGTCATATGGTGTTGACTGATTGTTGAAATGAACGCTGCTGCCATTCTGCTCAATGGAAAAGTATGCCGTGCAGTTCTGGGATTTTGCACTGCCTAACAGCAGTAATAGCAATGGAAGTAAGATGAGTTTTTTCATGATTGGATGTAATTTGAGAGCTAACACGTCAAAAAAGGCGGTAAGGTTGGGTGATGGTGAAAATAAATCACGTGCAAGTTCAATAAATCTTATGTTATCAGTGAAACAAAATGACCTGCGTAAATATTTGCTGATGCTGCAAGGGTTTCAGAAATTGCAGTGACAAAGTACTGACGCCTGGCCCCCGCTATGCAGTTTGCCCGCTAATTGTACATTTGATCTACTAAAAAAATAATTCATGACCAGATTGCTACTGCTCTCCCTCTGCCTGTTTGCAATAACTGCCGAAGCACAAACCGTTGGCTGGTTTTACAGTAATCCCGGCGCGGCAGACGGGTACATCCTGTTTGCGCCACAGAGCAGCACAAAAAGTTTTTTGCTGGATAAGTGCGGTAAAAAGGTACATGAATGGCAAAGCTACTATCAGCCGGGACTGGCAGTTTACCTGCAGGAAGACGGCACCTTGCTGCGTTGCGGCAATACCAATAATAATCAGTTTATGGGTGGCGGGCAAGGAGGCATTGTTGAACGGTTTGACTGGAACAGCAACCTGCTGTGGTCGTACAAGATTTCCAACGATACACAATGCCAGCATCATGATGCTATGCTGTTGCCTAACGGAAATGTACTGGCCATTGCATGGGAGTATCACACCAAAACAGATGCACAGGCAAACGGACGCATATCGCTCGGCAATAAAATGTGGTCGGATAAAATTGTTGAGATACAACCGGTCGGTACCGACTCCGGAATAATTGTATGGCAATGGCGGGCATGGGATCACCTGGTGCAGGATGCTGACATGAATAAACCAAACTATGGCACCGTAGCCGACCACCCTGAACTGATCGACATCAACCTGGGAACATTAAATTCGCAGCAGGCCGACTGGCTGCACTTCAATGGCTTGTCCTACAATGAAGAGCTTGATCAGCTGATCGTGAGCTGCCATAACCTCAATGAGATTTATATTATTGATCACAGCACCACAAAGGAAGAAGCCGCCGGCCACGAAGGAGGCGTATCAGGCCGTGGCGGAGATATCTTATACCGCTGGGGCAATCCGGAAAACTACGACCGTGGCACTTCCAGCGATAGAAAACTCTTTCAGCAACATAATGCCGTGTGGTTGTCTAATAACAGGATATTGCTCTTCAACAATGGTGTTGGCCGTCCCGGCACCGACTACTCCACCGCTGAATCCTTTACGCTGCCGGCGATGGTCAGCAACAATTATCCGCTGGCAGCTGATTCTGCCTACCTGCCTGTTGCACAAGACTGGATTTACGCGGCCAACCCTGTTTCTTCCCTCTTTTCTTTGGTGATGGGCAGCGCGCAACGATTACCCAACGGCAACACCATCATTTGCAATGCGACGGCAGGTACCTTTCTCGAGATTGACAGCGATGGCAATAACCTTTGGAAATATGTAAATCCTATTGATCAGAATGGTAACACGCCACAAGGCGATCAGCCATTCATGAATTCCTGTTTCCGGGTCACCTACCTCGCGGAAGATTATCCCGGTTTTGTCGGACAGGTGCTTACACCCGGAGAACCGCTGGAACTGAACCCTGATAACTATATCTGTCCTTCCATTGCCACACCCGTTTTGGCCGTTGCTTCACCAAATGAAAACCCGTCGGTGTTTCCTAACCCCTTCAGCAATGGTTTTATGGTACAATTGCCTGCCGCTTTGAAAGAGGCAACATTGCAGGTGCATGATGTTACCGGCCGGTTGTTATATGAAGAAGATAATATTTCCGCAGCAGGACTTTCGGCTTATCACGTGTCACTTTCCTCGCCACCGGGAATGGTGATCATTTCCATAAATGACCCTGCACAAAATTACAGCTGGAATACAAGAGCTATTGCAGAATAAGTGGCCGCTGAAACATTGTGAACTGCATCGGCAGTTAAAACGGAATCTGAAAAGAATTACCCATGAATAAGTTGTTGTCATTGCTTTTTTGCATGGCTTGCCTGCAGGCGCAGGCGCAAACCGTCGGCTTGTTTTACAATCTCCCCGGCGCCGAGAGTGGATATGTATTGTTTGCACCCGGGCAAAGCGACACCACTTACCTGATTGATAAATGCGGAAAAAAAATTCATCAGTGGGCAAGCTCGCTCCATCCCGGGCTCACAGTAAACCTCGAGGAAGATGGCACCTTGCTGCGATGCAATAATGTGAACAACGGTCAGTTTCCTGCAGGCGGTTCAGGCGGCAACATCGAAAAGCTCGGCTGGGACAGTGAAGTGCTTTGGTCGTATGATATTGCCGACATCAATCAATGCCAGCATCATGATGCTATTCAACTGCCGAATGGAAATATCATGGCTATTGTATGGGAAAGCCACACCAAAACAGATGCGCAGGCTAATGGCCGTGTGACGATGGGCAGCAAAATGTGGTCAGAAAAAATCATCGAGATTCAGCCTGTCGGAACCGATTCGGGTGTCATCGTTTGGCAATGGCGCGCATGGGATCACCTCGTGCAGGATGCAGACTCCCTGAAGCCAAACTATGGTGTCGTGGCTGACCATCCTGAATTGCTGAATATCAATATGGGTGAACTGAATGTGAGCACGGCCGACTGGCTGCATTTTAACAGCCTCGACTACAATGCAGCGCTTGACCAGGTGATGGTAAGCAGTCATGAAGTGTGTGAAGTCTATATCATCGATCACAGCACCACTATGGAAGAAGCCGCCTCCCACTCCGGTGGTAATTCCGGCAGAGGCGGCGATCTCCTGTACCGATGGGGCAATCCGCAGAACTACGGAAGAGGAACAGCAGCTGATCAGAAATTTTTCGAACAACACAACCTCCGCTGGATCTCTGCAGACGGACAGGTAATGGTATTTAACAACGGTGTCGGCAGGCCGGGCAATGATTATTCAACCGTCGAAACATTCACCTTGCCGGCGATGATAGATAATAATTATCCCATTGAACCGGATTCCGCCTTCAAGCCAACGGCGCAGGACTGGATATACACTGCAAATCCGCCGTTGTCATTATTCTCCATTGTGCAGGGCGGAGCGCAACGTTTGCCCAATGGCAATACGCTCATCTGCAGTGGCACCGAAGGAGAGTTTACAGAGATCGATGCAGCCGGCACGCTCCTATGGAAATATGTAAACCCCGTTGATAAAACACATATACTTTCACAGGGCGAAACACCTTTTCTCAACGATTGCTTCCGCGCCATGTATTATCCATCCTATTATCCCGGACTGGCCGGAAAAATTCTGACTCCCGGCGCTCCAATAGAAGTAAATCCTGATACTTATGACTGTGATAATTTTCCGACTGCAGTGGTAACCGCTGAAGTGATGCAGGATGAAATAAGCGTTTATCCGGATCCTTTCATCAATACTTTCAGCATTCACCTGCCTGCAACGCTGCAGGATGGTTCACTGCAGGTGCATGATATCATGGGCAGGCCTTTATACGAAGCAAAGAATATCAGCTTTACGGCGCATACAGATCCTGTGATCACTTTAACGGGTCAGCATAAAGGCATGCTGATCGTTACCGTCCGTGATAAGGAAGGCAGTTGCTTTTTTCAAACGACAGTTATTGCACAGTAGCTTTTAACAGCCTGTTGCCGGGAACCGTATGGCCGCAGCACCTGGCCTGCTCCTTGGTAATGACCATGAGAAATCATTATCTTTCCTATATCAACTGATTCTTGCCATTTTTTATGGAGCGTACCCGGAATACTGTACCCAATATTTTTCTCTCCTACAGCTGGCAAAACCGCACCACTGCCGACATCATAGATCAGGACTTCAGCAATATCGGCATCATCTTCCTGCGCGATCAGCGTGATGCTGCCTACCGCAGCAGCCTGAAAGAATACATGCAACGTATCGGTAAGAGTGACTTCGTAGTCATACTTATCAGCGATGAGTTTCTTAAGAGCGAATACTGCATGTATGAAATGACGGAATTGCTCAACACCCATGAATTCGAAAAAAGAATCCTGCCGGTTGCATTGGAAAATGCGGGTGCCGTTTTCCATCCTAAAACAAGAACGGTTTATTATGACTACTGGAAAGAAGAGCTGGCCACAGCTGAAAAACTGCTCCACGATTATCTGAATACGGATTATATGCTGCAGAAGAAAAAGATCGAAACGATCTGCCTCCAACTCGATGATTTTTTTTCAAAGCTGACAGACTTACGCATTCTCCGTTTTGAAGAACTGCGGCAGCAGCATTACAAACCCTTACTGGATATTATCGGTTTTGATAAAGAGCTGCTGATTGACGAACTCATCGCAATCAATCTTATCAATGAGGAAGAAGAACAGGATATAGCACTCGATAATTTCCTTGAAAAACATCCGAAAAATGAAAATGCCTTGTTCATCAAAGCTGTGCTGGCAACAAAAATGAAGTGGTATCACAAAGCGAAGTCGCTTTATGAAAAAGTGATAGCGGTTAATCCTGAAATGCCTAACGTGTACAATAACTTGGCTTTGCTGTATCATCATTACCTGCCGGAGGAAGGTAACAGCCAATCGTTTGCTACGGCCCGCAGGCTTTACGAAACGGAAATTGCTCATCGTCCGTTGTACGATGCGGCGCATTATAACCTCGCTGTGCTGCTTGAAAAAAAAACGGGCGATGCGGAAGGAGCAAAAAGAGAATACCTGCAGGCGATTGCCATAAATCCGCAGTATGTGAAGGCGCACTTTAATCTCGCCAACCTGCTGTCATTACCGCCGTTCAGTGATTATGATGGAGCAAAGGCACACTATGAAAAAGCGATCGCGGCAGATCCGCTGCATGCAGGTGCCCATCATAACCTTGCGCTATTATTGAAAACGCATTTTAAACAATACGGGCAGGCGCGCATTCATTTCGAAAAAGCAATTGAAGCCAACCCTGCTCTTGCTGTGGCACATTATCAACTGGCCGGGTTATACCTGTTTAACAATTTGCAGTTAACGGAAGCCAAAGCGCATTACCTGCGTGCAACACAACTTGATGCTTCGCTGATCAGGAAGGAAATGGATACCCTTTTTGAAATAAGCAGATGAATAAAACGGATGCTTGCCGGTCTCCGTTCGATCAGTCACCCCTGTTGTCTGGATTGGATTACTGTCAAGGATGCTCCGCATGATCTTCACGGAAGTCATCTGTGTATACAAAGTACTGACTGCCACGATCAACCTAAGCGAGGAACATTGCCTGACTGACATGCAGGCTGCCACGATCATTCATACATTCTTCCATGCCATACCGGCATGATTCATAACTGCAACGGAAAGGACACAACTCATTTGGCACAGGGCACACCATCATGCTCTACACATCTGCCTCTCGTATCAATATAAAATTGCCTGCCATCCATTTCCACCATGGAATATCCTCCCATGAAACTTCCCAACTTATCATAGATGAGCGGGATGACGATATTACCCTGCAGATCAATATAACCGCCTTTGCCTGCAATCATCACGCCTGCCAGGCCTTCTGAATAAGCAAATGCGTAATCATACTCAGGTTTGATAACTTCGGTTCCCTGCCGGTTAATAAATCCCCACTTGTTATCCTTGTTTACCGCTGCCAGGCCCTGTGTAAAATCGTCGATCTCCATGTATTTCAGGGGCACCACAAAATTGCCATGCAGGTCGATAAGGCCGGTATAGCCTTCTTTCTCCACCACGGCCAGTCCCTGTGAAAATGAAATGCCGGAGTCATAGATCAGGGGAATCACCACTTTGCCTGTTTTATCTATAGCACCATAGTTTCCCTGTTTGGCAACAAAAGCAACGCCTTCCACAAACTGATTCGCTTCATCATATTCAAAAGGCAATACGGTTTTGCCGGTCTTATCAATGTAACCCCAGGCTGTTCCGTTGGAAACACTTGCCAGTCCTTCTGAAAACGAAGTGGCTTCCGTGTACTGCAGCGGAATTACCTCTTTGCCTGTTTTATCTATAAAACCATACAATTCTTCGAGGCTGACGATAGCAAGGCCTTCGGAGAAAACATAGATCTCATCATATTTTGGTGCCATGATTACCCTGCCGGTGCCCGATTCTTTCATGCCGTACTTGCCGTTTTCTTCGAATGTTTCCAATTGCTGGGCAAAACCAAGGCCGCTGAGACAAAGCAACAGGGAAACAATTATTATTTTCTTCATACGATTCAATTTTTCAGGGCGCTAATATCTTTATAGTTTCGTTAATTCCCATCATCACCTGCATATTAAGCTCAAAACACGTAGCGCCTGTTGCAACATCATGTTGTATCCGAAGTAGTATCTTTGCCCAACTTTATTAAAACGTAATGATATGGCGGCAAACGCTTCCAAAATTCTGTTAGAAGGGTTAACCTATGATGATGTGCTGCTGCTGCCGGCTTTTTCATCGGTCCTGCCGCGCGAAGTTGATACGGCCACACAACTTACCAGGAACATCCGGATCAATGTGCCGGTATTATCCGCAGCCATGGATACGGTAACCGATTGGGAAATGGCTATCGCCATGGCCAGCCAGGGCGGCATCGGCATACTGCATAAGAACATGAGTATTGAACGGCAGGCCGAAGCAGTGCGCCGCGTGAAAAGAAGTGAGAGCGGGCTGATTATTGATCCCATTACACTCGAAGCGGATCAGACCATCGGCCAGGCGATGCATATCATGAAGGAGCATAAGATCGGTGGTATTCCTATCGTGAACAAAGAAGGATTCCTGGTAGGCATCCTTACCAACCGTGATTTACGTTTCGAGAAAAACACGAAACGGAAAATTTCGGAAGTGATGACAAAAGACAGGCTGGTAACCGCGCCGGAAGGGATGGATCTGAAGAAAGCCGAAGGCATCCTGCAGGATTATAAAGTGGAGAAACTGCCCGTCGTTGACCGGAAAGGAAAACTCAAAGGCCTCATTACTTATCGCGACATACTGAAACTGAAGAGCCATCCCAATGCCTGCAAAGATAAATATGGCCGGTTGCTGGCAGGAGCAGCAGTGGGTGTTACGGCAGATATGCTCGACCGTATCGCCGCACTGATTCATACCGGCGTGGATGTGGTTTGTATCGATACCGCTCACGGCCATTCAAGGGGAGTGCTCGAATCGGTTAAAAAAGTGAAGAAGCAGTTTAAAAATTTGGAGGTGATTGCAGGTAATGTGGCTACCAAAGAAGGAGCTCAGGCATTGGCGGAAGCCGGCGCAGATGCAGTAAAGGTTGGCGTTGGTCCCGGCTCTATCTGCACCACACGTATTGTAACCGGAGCCGGTGTGCCGCAATTATCCGCCATCATGGAAGCCGCCAAAGGGCTGAAAAAATATGGCGTACCGATAATTGCAGACGGAGGCATCCGTTATACCGGCGATATCGTGAAGGCAATTGCTGCGGGCGCCGACAGTGTAATGGCCGGTTCTTTGTTTGCAGGCGTTGAAGAATCGCCGGGCGAAACAATCATTTTTGAAGGCCGCAAATTCAAATCCTATCGCGGAATGGGTTCTGTGGAAGCGATGCAGGAAGGTTCAAAAGACCGCTATTTCCAGGATGCGGAAGATGATATTAAAAAGCTTGTTCCGGAAGGCATCGTCGGACGGGTACCGTTTAAAGGCACGCTCGCAGAAGTAATGGTTCAATGTGTCGGAGGATTGCGGGCCGGCATGGGCTATACCGGAGCGCCTGATATCCGCGCCTTGCAGCAGGCAGCGTTTGTACGTATTTCCACGGCTGGCATCCGTGAAAGCCATGTGCACGACGTGGTGATTACGAATGAAGCACCCAACTATAGCCGGTAATTGCAACGCAACAATAGCGGGCAAATGGAATAACAAGGAACCATTCGATTAAAGCGCGGCAGGTTCAATTAACCGATACACTCTTTTTCCTGCCCCTGATTCTATATACGCGCGATTGCGTTGACTGCCTCTTTAAAAGCAATGATAAAGGCTTCCCGGATATTTTACTCTCTATCCATGCTGAAACATAAAAGTATTTCGCCGGCAACGATTCTGCCGGTGTTGCAAATTGTGCCTGCATAGCAGCACGCGCCTTTTTCCATTGCGCTGCCTGTTCCTCAACATTATGGATTTTCAGCATTTTCTTTAACAGTGAAAGCAGGAACATTTCAAATGCATAGGATTTTCTTTTTGACCGAAGGAATTTCTCCGCCGCGGCAATTTTTGACTGTACCACACGGTGATTGCCTGATTCAAAATGTATCAGGATATCATCAATCTTGATTCCACTCATCAAATCATCATTGAAAGCGGAAGGTGTGGTATTGATGGCCTTATTGATCCACACCATGGCATCTTCAAACCGGCATTCCATAAAATATCCCTGTGCAATACGCTGCAGTGTCTGCACTTCAAACGTCTTCAGCATATTTCTTCCATACTGCCTGTATTCTTCCTCAAAGGCAGGTACCCTGCTCAGCAAGGTCTGAAACTGACCGGTAAGCAGGTAAATCAGGAACTCCTGGTGATAGCCATATTGAAAGATCAATGCGCGGTATTTTTCATGCACCGCTTTCATGTTCCGCATCTGTTCCAGTGCCGACATGGAAAGATCGAACCGGCCAAGTTTTCCCGCCACCACGGATTTGCGCTGCAGTGTTTTAATCCGGGCGGAGACGCTTTCTTCAAACAATACCGGGTATTCCGCAAAGAGAGCATCTATCTGCTGCAATGCTTCGTAGGCAACGTCATAGCGGTGTGCATATTTGTGCACGATGGCATGCAATGTGTAAAAATGAAATTTTGCCGATCCGGATAATGGCATGTCAGCGGTTGCAAGCAACGGATGTTTTAAAAACTGCTCATACCTTTTAACCTGCTCAGGGCTTCTTGCATAACCTGTCTCGGCACGAAGAACATTGAGGTCAATCCGTAAACGATGATAGGCATACAGGTTGTCAATCTTTTTCCTGAGCTCGTCAAAATCGCTGTTCAGCATCGTGCGTTCTGCCAGTAATTTTTCCGGGTTCTCCTCATCCGCCAGGAATTCATATCGCAGGCTGGTTAAATGAAGCAGGTAAGAAAACTTTTCCTTCTTGCCCGCAAATTCCATGGCCTTGTCAAGCAATTTGCGCCCCTGTTCTTTTAGCCCTTTTTTATGCAGGATCTCCACTTTACAGATCATTTTATTGATCTCCACATTGCTGCTTTGATAATACTGATCAAGCGCTTCCAGCAACTGGTGATAGAGGTAATGCTTTAAAAAAGGTAATTGCGAAGCTATTTTTCCGGGTAACTTTTTTTTCAGTATCCGCTCATTATACTCAGGCATCCTGTCTATGGCATCAAACAGCAACGCATAGCTGTTTTGATTTCCCTTCATATGAAAGGAACTCACCTTTTTAAAATATCCTTTCTCGGATTTGGAAAGGGACCTGATTAACTCATATAACTGATCGCGCGTCTCCATCAAAATCAAATAAAATCACATCACAAAACATTGATTTTCAAATCTTTAATTCTCATCTGCATTTGCTGCAATGCAAAGAATGCTCCCTTAAAGTTATGCATAAAAGTAACCACTGTTTCAGTTTAAGCCAATAAATTGCGCTGACAATCAACGGGATTTTTGTGATTGAGACCAATTTCAGCATGCAGTACTTTTAGTTCAGCTTACCAAACCCAAACCAACAATGAATCATCATTACACTTTTGATTACATTGCATGTTCCAAACCAAAAATGAAGTAAAGATGGCCACTAACTGTTTCTGATCATCACAGGAATCAAAGCCTGTCAATAAACACCAGATCATTGAAAGATGATAAGAAACACAGATGAATTAAATGGTGCTTTATTTCAAAGCCGCTTCTTGCAAGGAGGCGGCTTTTTAATTTTATGCTGACGTGACGGCCTGCATTGAAGTTATATTTTCCGTTGCATCCATCTATTTTCATTGCCGCAAAAATAAAAGGCATTCAGCTACTGCCGGCTGTGGGCGACTTAGTTTTAATGATTGAACAACCAGCATTGAATAATATTTTCCTATTTTTCAAAGTATATGCAGACTAAAAAATACTTCGTAACAGGTGCTACCGGTTTTGTAGGCGGGAAAATGGTTCGTTTGCTGCGTGCCAAAAATCATGATGTTGTCGCTCTTGTCCGCAACCCCGCCAAAGCAACTGATTTAAGCGATATCGGTATTACTGTGGCGGAAGGTGATGTGACCGAAAAGGAAAGCATGCGTGAACCCATGAAGGATTGCGATGGTGTATTTCATATTGCAGGCTGGTACAAGGTAGGTGTACGCGATAAAACGCCGGGGCAGCAGATTAATGTTAAAGGCACGCGCAACGTGCTGGAACTGATGCAGGAACTGCAAATTCCAAAAGGTGTTTATACCAGTACGCTCGCTGTCAATTCCGATTCGCACGGAGAACTGCGCGATGAATCATTTCATTTTACCGGCAGGCATCTCAGTGAATACGACCGCACAAAAGCCATGGCACATGCTATTGCAGATGAATTTATCCGGAACGGTTTACCATTAGTTATTGTCATGCCGGGGCTGATATACGGGCCCGGTGATACCAGCATGAGTGGAAATTCAATGCGCAGCTACCTGCGTAAAAAATTACCGATGCTTCCGAAACAAACTGCTTATTCCTGGGCGCATGTGGATGATATCGTGAACGCACACTGGCTGGCAATGGACAGAGGAAGGACAGGCGAAACCTATATCATCTGCGGGCCACCACACACGCTGGAAGCGGCATACCATCTTGCAGAAAAAATTACCGGCATCAAGACACCGTTGTTTGTTTCTCCCAAACTGTTATCGGTATCATCGGCTATGGCTGCCGTAGCTGAAAAATTAATAGCATTGCCTGAATTATATTCCGCTGAAACATTGCGGGTGGCCGCAGGACATACATACCTCGGTAATAATTCAAAAGCCATACAGGAGTTAGGTTATGCACCTCGTCCGCTGGAAACCGGGTTGAAAGAAACCCTGCTGTATGAAATGAAAGAGATGGGATTAAAACCAAAAGATGCATGATGCGCGCAGGTGCACATTTGATGATATAAGAAGCTATCTCAAAATACCCGGAGTCATCCTCAACTTGTTGCAGGATCTCTTCAATTCATTGACAGATGTCGAAATAAATTCGGCATGACCGCATTGATTGCCTATTTTGAGATAGCTTCTCAATTCAATGATGGAATGATTTTTTTGCGAATGACCGGTGAAACATAAAATCACCATAAAGTTTAAAACCAATACAAGCAGCCCTATCCTTTCAGCATGATCCGTAATCAACTTGAGGCACTTGAAAAAATTTCGCGTCAGCTGGAGCCTGTTGCAGGCAAACGTGAAGCAGTGCGGAAAAAAGTGATAGACTATACGGAGGGTTTTATCAATCATATTGAATCCATCAAAGCATTTGAGCTGCAGGATGATACCGTAACAAACTTATTCTCCTTTCCTGTTGCCGAAGATCCGGTTGATATCGAAGCCGTCATTTCATTGCTGAAAAATCATGTGGATCACACCGGCCTCAATCCTGCTTCCGGTGGTCACCTCGGATATATTCCGGGTGGCGGCATTTACTACGCCGCACTCGGCGACTACCTCGCTGATGTTTTTAACCGGTATGCCGGTGTTTACTTCGCAGGCCCGGGTGCTGTGCAGATGGAAAACATGCTCATTCAATGGATGGCAGACCTCGTTGGCTATCCGAGGGAAGCCGCCGGTAACCTCACCTCCGGTGGCAGCATCGCCAACCTGATGGGCATTGTTTGTGCCCGTGATGCATCACAAATCAAGGCACGTGATTTTGAGAAGGCGGTGATTTACCTCACAGCGCAGGTGCACCATTCAGTGGAGAAAGCCATTCGAATCGCAGGGCTCCGAGAATGTATCATCCGCATTGTGCCGGTAGATGAAAATTACCGGATGAAAGCGGATGATCTCGAACGGATGATTGTGCTGGATAAAACAAGCAGGTTGCTCCCTTTCCTGGTGGTCGCTTCCGCAGGCACTACAGATACCGGTGCCATCGACCCGCTCGATGCCACAGGCTACATCGCTAAAAAACATGAGCTGTGGTTTCATGTTGATGCTGCCTATGGCGGATTCTTCAAACTCACCGCAGAGGGAAATGAAAAACTGAAAGGCATTGAACAAGCCGATACCCTGGTGATCGATCCGCATAAATCATTATTTCTTCCTTACGGCACCGGCGTTATGCTGGCAAAAAACCGCAGTCAGCTGCAGGCTTCCCATCATTATTTTGCCAACTACATGCAGGATGCTTTGCAGGCAACGGCAGAAATTTCGCCGGCTGATATTTCGCCTGAACTCACCAAACATTTCAGGGGCCTTCGCATGTGGCTGCCGCTGAAATTGCTGGGCGTGAAACCATTTCGTGCATGCCTGGAAGAAAAATTATTGCTGGCGAAATATTTCTACGAAGCAGTGCAGCAGCTTGGATTTGAAGTGGGTCCGCCGCCACAGCTGTCTGTTGTCACTTATCGTTACATACCCAAAAACGGCGATGCGAATACGTATAACAAAGAATTGCTCGAAGCAGTGCAGCAAGACGGACGCGTCTTTATCTCATCCACCATTTTAGATGGCAGGTTTACGCTGCGCGCTGCCATTGTTTCTTTCAGAACACATCTGTCAACCATTGATCTCCTGTTGTCAGTGCTGCAGGAAAATGTAAAACGGCTCAATGCCAGGTGAAGTGCATTGCATGACAGTACAGCTGCCGGTGGTAACAGCGGCGGTAACTGTAATCTGATTACAAATTTTTCAGCAGCCGGTATCTTAATCATCGCGGTTTGCACTGCGCTCATGATCCTATATACTTTTTCTTAGATTTGCTATGACCAATCACTATCCAATGATCAAACAATTACTTTGCCTGCTTTGCAGCACGGCTGTATTTTTTATGATACTGAGTACACCAGTTGCTGTCAACGCACAAAATCCAACGCCCAATGCCGGCTTCGAAGACTGGACGCTCACCAATTTATTCAACACCAGTTTTTATGTACCCAACAGCTGGGATAATCTTGATTCCGCCTCCGCCTTCATCGGCTTTCTCACCTGCCTGCAGACAACTGACAAGCACAGCGGAAATTTTGCTGTTAAATTGGTGACCACTGCTGTAACAAGCATCAATGATACGGTAAATGGCATCGTAACAACCGGCCAGCTTATCATCACACCGCCGTATGGCATACAGGGCGGCATTCCCTACCATGAACGCCCCGACAGTATTGCCGGCTGGATGAAATACACTCCTGTTGGCGGAGATTCAACGCAGATTCAGTTCGACCTGCTGGCCAATAATGGCGATACCATTGGCACTGCACTGGCAAAAATCGGTGCAACAATAACGAGCTACACACGGTTTACCGCGCCGGTGAAATATAAATCCGCTGCAACGCCCGATGTATCACGGTGGATGATCTCTTCCAGCAACGGTTACAAAGCGATGCCCGGAAGCACTTTGCTCATTGATGATCTTTCCCTGCTTTTCACTACGGGCATTCACACGATAGAAAGCAGCTCTGGCATGCAGCTCATCAATTCGCTGGTAACCAATGAAATCATCCTTTCCAATCCTAAACATCTCGAAGGCCAGCTGTTGCTTTATAATGCCATGGGTGCATTGGTTGCAACATTTCCTGTTAAGCAGTCATCCGAACAAATCCGGCTCCTGCATTTAGAAAATGGAATCTACTTCTGCCAGGTCAAGAGCCACGAATGCGCCAGCCTGCTCCGCAGGAAAATCATCGTGCAACAATAATTCCGCATGAAACAAATAAGTGTATTGCAATACTTATCTATTGTGAAAATTGCGGCTGCCTGCTGTCTCTTCATCCCTGCTGTGGCTTTCAGCCAGGCAACAGCAACGTTAAAAGGCCTGGTGCTCGACGGGCAATCGCATGAAGCGGTGATTGGCGCCAACCTCTTCCTGCTTTCCTCCAAAGCAATCGGTACATCAACTGACCAGGAAGGAAAATTCACATTGTTGCTGCCACCCGGAAATCAGACACTGGTCTGTTCTTACCTTGGCTACGTCAGTGATACGTTCACCGTTGTGCTGGAAGAAGGAAAGACCAGTAGCTACAACGTGCTGCTAACGCTGGAATCGAAACTGCTCGACAATATTGTTGTTTCCGCCGGTAAGTATGAACAACGGCTGGAAGATATCACCGTATCCATGGAATTGCTGAAGCCGAAGATCATCGAAGCGCGCAATACCACCAATGTGACGCAGGTGCTGGAACAGGTGCCCGGACTTAACATACTGGATGATGAACCGCAAATCCGCGGTGGCAGCGGCTTCGCATTTGGTGTTGGCACACGCGTGTTATCCATGATCGACGGCATTCCCATCATTACCGGCGATGCCGGCAAGACCAACTGGAGTTTCATTCCCATAGAAAATCTTAACCAGGTGGAAGTGATTAAAGGCGCTGCTTCCGTGCTGTATGGCTCCTCTGCACTCAGCGGCACCATCAATTTTCTCACTGCTTATCCAACAGCGCCGCATGAAACAAAGATCCGTTTGTACTCAGGATTTTACAGTGCTCCTTCCAATGCTGCTGCCAAATGGTGGAATGGTGCCGCGAATTATTCAGGCCTTAACATGAGTCATGCCATCAAGACAAAGCTCTTTGATGTAATGCTTGGCGGCCAGCTTTTATATGATCATAATTATATCGGCCCGCCGGTGGTTGATCCTTCACTTCCCTTTTCACAGGACAGCCTCAGCAACAGTGATATCGGCGACCGTTCCGGCAGGTTCAATTTTAATTTCCGTTACCGGCCCGCCAACGTGGATGGATTATCAATGGGGCTGAACGGCAATGTGATGCTCGAACATTCCAACTTCTCGCTCGTGTGGGGCGACGACAGCGCAAAAATTTACCGTGCTTTTCCTTCCACACTCACTATCTCCGATTCATGGCAGTTCTATCTCGATCCCTTTATCACTTACTACAAGCCATCCGGCCTGCGGCACCAGGCGAAGGCACGTATCTATTTTACCAACAGTGATAATTCCAATTCGCAATCCACGAGTTCTGAAAATTATTATGCCGAATACAATGTCTCCAAAGCACTCGCTGATATTGGTGCGATGCATTTTACGGCCGGATTTGTTACCAATCAGTCTTATGTGCATGCCGAATTGTATTCCAGCAGCGGTCTGCCCGACAATCACCTGCAGAACTACGCACTGTTTGTGCAGCTTGATAAAAAATTCTGGGACGTGCTGAATATCTCGGCCGGTTTCCGTGGTGAATATTTCCAGATAAATGCCACGGAAAATACGGTGAAGCCCATCGTGCGTGCCGGGCTCAACCTGCAGCTGGCCAAGAAATCATTTCTCCGCTTTTCCTATGGACAAGGTTACCGTTATCCCACCATCACCGAAAAATATATTAGTACGTCAGTGGGTGGCATTACCATCTTTCCCAATCCTGACCTGCAACCCGAGACAAGCTGGAATGCCGAATTGGGTATCAAGCAGGGATTCCGCATCGCACAGTTCATGGGCTTCGTAGACCTGGCTACCTTTTGGCAGGAATATTTTAACACCATTGAATACAACTATGCTTTATGGGAACCACAGCTGGCAGGTTTTAAATTCGTAAATACCGGTCATACGAGAGTGCGTGGCATTGAGTTATCGCTGAGCGGCGATGGACAACTTTCACAGGCCGTAGGACTCACGGTGATGGCCGGTTATACTTACACGCTGCCACAGGCTGTGGAACCACATTTTGAGTATGCCTATGATAATCCGTCGGAAGGCTTCATACCAAAGCCACTGAGCTATGTTTCCACCAGTTCCGACACCACCAATTATATTCTGAAGTACCGCTTCCAGCACATCTTTAAAGTAGATGCGGAAGTATCCTGGAAATCATTTGCACTGGGCGCCAGCGAACGTTACTACAGCTTCATGCAAAATATTGATCAGACTTTCTTCGACCTTGATCGTCCAGGATTGTTGCCAACCGGTATCACTAACTACCGTGAAGTGCATAACGGCGGAACCTGGGTGATGGATATGCGCCTCGGCTATATCATTAAGAAAAACTACCGCATAGCGATTGTAGCCAGTAATATTTTCAACAAAGAATATTCATTGCGCCCGGTGAAAATTGAATCCATGCGGACTATCGCATTGCAACTGAGAGCAGATATCTGAAAATTACAGCCTGGGCTTTTTCGCCTTTAGCTGAATCGCCGGCTCCTTTTTCAGGCAACTCATCACCATGCTTTCCAGGAAACCAACTACCTGTTTCGCATCCGGTTTTTCCCCGAAATCGGTGAGGGCAGGAAGATGCAGCATAAAAAATTTCTGAAAATGTGCCATCTCCAGCAAAGTACTGGATAATGACCTTGGATAACGGTATTTGGGATTGATTTCTTTGAAGATATCCGCTATCCGGGCGCATAAATCCTTGTAGGGTTGAAAAAGCTTTGCCTTGTTGTCATCGTACACCTTTTTCGTCAGGTAGGATTTCACACCTTCCACATTCACGATCTCATATAACTTTTTCCTGTCGATGAAATCGTTGCTGAAGTCCTTTGCTTCTTCGCTCACGAGTAACTGAATAATGCGTTTCAGTTTCAGTTCCGGATCCGGGATATTATTCGTGGAAACCATTAACTGGTATTCCAGCCAGCTCCAGTACCAGCTCACCAGGTACATCAGCAGCCGGTGTTTATTATTAAAGTAGCGGTAGATGCCGGCTTCCGTGGTGCCAATTTCATCAGCGAGCTTTCGAAAAGTGAATGCTTCAAAACCCACGTTATGAATAAGGTCTACGCTGTAACGGAGAATTTTCTTTCCCAGCTCCGACTCGTTGGGATCTCTCAGGAAAAGCTTATCGTTTACCCGGATGACAACCTGTAATTCCATACAAATTTTATTTAACAGCGCAAATTAGTGAAACTTTTTTAAAAGATAGTTGTATAACTATAAATAATAGCTTTACTATCATTCTAAATAGTTTTATTACCTTTGACAAAAATGAACCACCTCATGATCCATTGCCTGATAGGCCATTGCGTTTCCGTACGCCGCGAAAAACAGCATCATTCACCTCAAAATCCATTCATATGAACTGTCCGTCCTGCAACACCACCCTTGTAATGTCACAGCGCCAGCAAGTTGAAATAGATTATTGCCCCAAGTGCCGCGGAGTCTGGCTCGATCGCGGCGAACTCGATAAAATCATCAGCAGAAGCTTTCACCAGGATGATCAGGAATCTGATGGTGGCAGCCGTTATGATAGAAGAGCTGATGAAGACAGGCGCAGCGTACCGAAGCACTACGGGAAGAAAAGAGAATCCTTCCTGAGCGATCTTTTTGATTTTTAAAAAAAGACAGCATCGAATGGAAAGCCTTCATGATTTTTTTGAATTGATACTGAATTCTAAAAAGCTCATTCACTATGGCGGACTCAGCCTGATAGTATTGATTGTGTTTATCGAAACAGGCCTGTTCTTCGGGTTCTTTCTGCCCGGCGATTATCTGCTTTTTACCGCAGGATTGCTTTGCGGCACACAGGATCTGGAGGTGGGGATTTTTACCCTGCTCACTTCGGTTACGGTTGCAGCCATTGCCGGCGATTATGCAGGTTATGCTTCCGGAAAACTGGCGGGTGACAAACTATTCCAGCGCGATGACTCTTTACTTTTTAAGCGGTCGCACCTCGAGAAGACAAAAATCTTCCTGAAAAAGTACGGTCCGCAATCGTTGATAGCCGGCAGGTTCTTGCCGGTTATCAGAACCTTTGCGCCGATTCTCGCAGGGGCCGCACAGGTTGATCTGAAAAAATTCACACTTTATAATATTTCCGGGGCCATTCTTTGGGTCTGGTCGTTGATTCCATTAGGTTATTTTCTCGGCTCCAGGTATCCCGGCATAATCGATTATATCGAATACATCATTATTGCTTTAATCCTGCTCACGACTTCAGCTTTGGTTCGTGAAGTATACAAGTCAAAGCGAATGAAATTAACTCCTGCAAACAACACGGTCCGATAACATGAGTACTGAAACCTGGTCATTTATAATTTTTAATGTCTTTGTGCTGCTGTTGCTGGCGCTTGATCTTGGTGTTTTTCACCGCAAGGCACATGTGGTAACAATGAAAGAAGCCCTGATCTGGAGTGGTGTGTGGATTATGCTGGCGTTTATCTTCAATGCGGGAATATATTTCTGGAAGGGTACAGAGCCGGCCTTGCAGTTTCTCACTGGTTATGTGATTGAAAAGTCGTTGAGTATTGATAATATTTTTGTGTTTGTACTCATTTTCACCTACCTCGCCGTGCCTGCTTTGTATCAGCACCGGGTATTGTTCTGGGGTATTATCGGTGCATTGATCATGCGTGCCATTTTTATCGCGGCAGGTATTACCCTGATTGAAAAGTTTCACTGGATCATTTACCTGTTCGGTGCATTCCTGATTTATACCGGATGGAAGATTGCCCTCAACAAAGGGACTAAAATTGATATCGAAAATAATCTGCTGATCCGTCTCCTGAGAAAATTTTTCCCTGTATCAAATGAATATCATGGGAGCAAATTCTGGATCCGTGTATCCGGAAGATGGACAGCTACCCCGCTGCTGATTGCCTTGCTCTTGGTTGAATTCACCGATCTGATATTTGCCGTAGACTCTATTCCGGCCATTCTCGCTATTACCAACGATCCGTTTATCGTTTACACTTCCAATGTATTTGCCATCCTGGGTTTGCGTTCCTTATACTTTGCGCTGGCCGGACTCATTCATCGTTTCACGTACCTGCATTATGGCCTTGCTGCCATTCTTGTTTTTGTGGGATTGAAAATGCTTGCAGCCGATTTCTACAAGGTTCCGGTGTTACTTTCCTTACTGATCATTATAGGTATCCTGGCTGTTTCCATCATTGCTTCACTTATCCGTACAAAAAACAATGCCCCAACGGCAGCATCCTCCATCCATCATTCCTCACCATAATTTACCATGAAAAAATCACCGTTTGCGATTGCAGGTATTCCTGTTCAGATTCACTGGACTTTCTGGCTGCTGGCCATATGGATTGTTTACAGCAACCTGCAGGATGGATTTGATGTCTTCCGCACAGCGTGGTCGCTGCTCTTCACAGCGCTGGTGTTTGTTTGTGTGCTGTTACATGAACTGGGGCATTCCCTCACTGCGCGTCAATTCGGCATTCAAACAAAAAGCATCCTGCTGCTGCCCATCGGTGGCCTTGCTCATCTTCAAACGATGCCAAAATCGCCCAAACAGGAATTTTGGATTACCATCATGGGGCCTGCTGTAAACCTGGTTATTGCATTGATGCTGCTTCCGACCGTACATTTCGATTTCAACAATCCTGCGCGCGTTGACCAGGTAACATCAGTAAACGGTACCAATATATTCTACAATTTATTTGTTGCAAACGTGATCATGTTTCTGTTTAACCTTCTCCCGGCATTCCCAATGGATGGCGGAAGAATATTACGGGCTGCTATTGCCTGGTTTAGCGGCCAGGAAAAAGCCACTAAGATTGCAACGTGGGTCGGAAATCTGTTTGCATTTCTTTTCATCGTTGCAGGAATCTATTTAATGAGTTTTATGCTGGTCATCATCGGCATTTTTGTTTTACTGGCGGCACGCAGCGAACTTAGTTTTGTAAAAAACAATTCAATCCTCAGCAGGTTCAGGGTGAAGGACATTATCATCACCGATTATCATACTTTATCGCCTTCCGACCCTGTTCAGAAAGCCGCCGATTTGCTGCTGCGTACGCAGAACAAGTCATTTGTGGTGATGAAGTACGGTGAAGTGGAAGGTGTACTCAGGCAAATGGAAATCATCAAAGCGCTTTCGGCAGAAGGCCCCAATGCGCCTGTTGCAAAGTATATGAATCCGCACGTAATTAAAGTTGATGAAGATGAGTTGCTTGCCGATGTTCAGGAGAACTTTGCAGCGGGAGGGCACGACGTATTGCTGGTCACCAGCAATGGCTCTTTTCTCGGATTAATAGACAGCGATAACATTGAAGAACTGATTGCACTGTATCAGCGAGGCGACAACAGCTACTTTCCATCACGCGGCTTTGAATGGTCTAAAAGCTACTAAGAGAATAAGTTGTTTGACTGTCATGCAATGAAAACACTGCTGTCTTTTGGTTTAATCCATCACTATACTTTTACCCCTGATGTCGCGTTATACGGGCCGGCCACCCTTCCTGAAACGAACAAGACCGGCAACCTTTCTATCCATCCCTGATTTTTGGTCGAAAGAAAATAAGCTTTGATCAACAACCATCATCAGTATGTAGAAGAGTGGAAATCCGTGGCTTTGATTTGTTGTATTTTAACCATTCCTTTTAACTGATGGCTGTACGCTTCCTGCTGATACTCCTGTTCTTTTTTTGCTTTGCCACCGTTTCGGCACAGGACACTCCTGCAAAAATTTCCAAATCGGTGCAGGCTTTGCGGATCGATCAGCCTGTTCAGATTGACGGCGAATTGAATGATGCACCCTGGGCGAATGCGCCGGTGGCTGATGAATTTATTCAACTTGAACCCGTACCCGGAAAACCGGCGCAACAAAAAACGGAAGTAAAAATTCTCTACGATGATGTGGCGATTTATATCGGGGCTGTAATGTATGACAGCTCAGGTGCAGCCATCAATACAGAACTTTCTGCACGCGACAACATTAACGTGGCCGACTGGTTTGGTGTATTTTTAGATTGCTACCGTGATGGCCTGAACGGCGTGGGCATGATCATTACCGCATCAGGCGTGGAGAATGACGCCAAATATTCTGTGTTCGGGGAAGATTTCAGCTGGGATGCCGTATGGAACTGCAAAGTAAAAGTTACCAATCAGCAATGGACAGCGGAATTCCGCATTCCCTATTCCGCGTTGCGTTTTCCGGGTGATGCCGAACAATCCTGGCGCATCAACTTCGGACGGTTCATCAACCACAACAGGGAAAAATCATTCTGGAGCGAGATTGATCCGGAGGTGAATGGTTTCCTGAACCAGGCGGGCTTGCTGAACGGCATAAAAAACATCAAGCCGCCGGTCAGGCTGGCTTTGTATCCTTATGTGGCGGCATACTTTGAAAATTACAACGACAGGAGCAACCCATCCGAAAACAGCTATGGCTTCAATGGTGGTCTTGACCTGAAGTACGGCATCAATGATGCATTCACCCTGGATATGACACTGGTTCCCTATTTCGGCCAGGTACAATCCGATGCGCAGGTGCTCAACCTTTCCCCGTTTGAAGTTCGCTTTGATGAGAAACGGCAGTTCTTTACGGAAGGAACCGAACTCTTCAACAAGGGCGGATTGTTTTATTCACGCCGTGTTGGCGGCACGCCGATAGGATACTATGATGCCTACGATTCCACCGGCGATCATGAGGTGGTAAAAGAAAATCCGGCGGAATCGCAGTTGATCAATGCTACTAAAATTTCAGGGCGCACCGGTAAGAACCTGGGCATTGGCTATTTCAATGCCATTTCAACTGCTACGCATGCAGTGATCAGCAATACAGAAAGTGGAGCAGAAAGGAAACTGCTCACCAATCCGCTGACCAATTATAACGTGCTGGTCTTTGACCAGGGCTTAAAAAATAATTCATACGTCACGCTCATCAATACCAATGTGATGCGGGAAGGATCATACTACGATGCCAATGTAACGGGAGGCGAATTTCAGTTGAACAATAAAAAGCAATCGTATGGCATCTATGCCAACGGCGCAGTCAGCCAGAAATATTTTGACGGGTTGAAAAATCCCGAAACAGGTTTCAATACCGGCCTGAATCTCCGGAAGATCAGCGGAAAATTCACAGGAACCATCTGGCAGTACATTCAAAGTGATACCTATGATCCGAATGATCTTGGCTATTTAAGCAACAATAATACGTGGGGAGAAGGAGTGGAAACTGCCTATAACATCTACGACCCTTTCGGACCTTTCCTGAGCATGTCCTTTAACCTGAACACTTCTTATGTCCGCATCTATGATCCCAATGAGTTTCACAACTTTTCCGTAGGCGGAGAATGGTGGACGAAGCTGCGGAACTACCTTGCCGGCGGAATCTTTTTCTATACAGAGCCGGTGATCACATACGACTGGTGGGAACCAAGAACACCGGGAAGATTCTATACGTACCCTGTCAATCATAACATTGGAGGATGGTTTGAAACAGACTACACCAAAAAATTCGCCTTTAGCTTTAATACCAATTACAGGAAATTTATCGAAGACGGACGCTACCGGTTCAACTTCTATCTCTCGCCAAGGGCAAGGTTGAACGATCACCTCTCCTTCTCGGTGAATTATGCCTATAACCGATGGATCAATGATGTAGGATATGTGGATGAGGAAGAGGATAAAATATTATTCGGCATCAGGAACAACATCACGAATGAAGTGTCGATGAACGGAAGTTACGTCTTCAACAATGAGATGGGCATCAGCATGAATGTGCGGCACTACTGGTCCTTTGCCGACTACAGCACCGTAAAAGAACTGGATGCGGAAGGCATGCTGGTCAATACGGCATGGTCGCAGCAGTTTCAGCCGGCCGATTATAATATCAACTACAATGCTTTCACCATTGATATGGTTTACCGCTGGCGATTTGCGCCGGGCAGTGAAATAGATATCGTCTGGAAGAATGCCATAAATCAGTTTGCACAGGGTAAGAGCGCGCTGGTAGAGAATTATGCAGAGAATTTCCAGGCAACCTTTGATGCGCCGGCCACCAACAACTTGTCCGTGAAGCTGATTTATTATATTGATTATCTGATGGTGAAGAGCTGGTTCCGGAAAGGTTCAACCAGTGCTTTCCTGCAGGACCTGCAGCATGATTCCGGCTGGCCTGATCATTCCATGCGTGCCAACAACTCCATGCGCAGCAGGATGTAAATGCAGTGCGATTTGACCAACTATGGATGATGCATTTTTCGAAGGTCATTGATATGATTCAATTTGCCCCCTTCGCTTCTTGGCACGGTATGATAGGGCTGAATACGCACCTTCATGGTCAGCCCGGTGTTGTCCTTGATTTTTTTGGAAAGAAAATTTTCCAGTGAATTGATCCTTTCCTGCCCGGCTGATGCACTGCCCGGCTGAAAGTTCCACGCATGATATAATGGCTCCTGCAATTCTACCAGTACTTCTACCATATCCAATGCTCCTGCCCGGGTAACGAGCAATTGATAGTGCGGCGCGAATTCCGGAATGTCCCGGATAATGGCTTCAATCTGTGTGTGAAACAAATTCACCCCGCGTATAATCAACATATCATCGGCGCGGCCGCGGACCGGTCCCATTTTCACATGTGTCCGCTTCCCTCCCCTGTGATAATACAGGCAGGTTATGTCATTGGTCCAGTAACGGATGAGTGGCATCGCTTCTTTGGTAAGCGTGGTGAATACGAGCACGCCATAGGCTCCTTCATCCATCGGTTCACCGGTTTCAGGATGCACTATTTCCGGAAAAAAATGATCTTCCCACACATAACTTCCGCTCCCGCGTTCTTCAACATCTTCCTGCGCCACTCCCGGGCCGATCACTTCACTGAGTCCGTAAATATTGGTGGCTGCAACTTTCATGGAATGCTGTACTTCATCGCGAATGGTTTCCGTCCATGGTTCGGCGCCTAATAGCATAAACTGCAGGTTCATCGTCGCCGGATCAATGTTACGTTTTCGAATCTCTTCAGCCAGCAGGAGCGCATACGACGGCGTGCAACTCATCACCTCTGCTTTCAGATCAAGCAGCAACATGATCTGCCGGTCGGTCATGCCACCTGAAACCGGAATCACTGTCATGCCAAGCCGCTCTGCTCCATAGTGCAGGCCGAGGCCACCCGTAAACAAACCATACCCGTAAGCATTCTGAAGTTTCATACCGGCTTGTGCGCCTGCTGCCATCAGTGAGCGGGCATTCACTTCAGCGAATATTTCCAGATCCCTTTTTGTATATCCAACGATCGTCGGCTTGCCTGTTGTGCCCGTGGAAGCATGTATGCGGAGTACTTTTTCCGGCGCCACGGCAAACATCCCGAAAGGATAATAATCACGCAGGGCAGCCTTTCTGGTAAATGGCAGCTTGTGAAGGTCATCGGTTGACCTGATCGCAGTGATGTCAATGCCCGCCTCGTCCCACTGCTGACGGTAAAAAGAAATATTTTCTTTTACATAATGCAGTAACGTACGCAGCCGCTGATTTTGCAAAGCACGCAACTGTGGCAACGGCATTGTTTCATGATAGGGATCGAAGAGCATAGGAAATCATCAGTCGTTAAAGTTAGCGAATACGGAAAAAATCCGGGCCTCAATGCGGAAGCATCACCGTCACTTCCCGGATAAAACGAACGCTCTGAAAGCGATAATAAATTGCACCATATACCGGTGAATGTTATCCCTTTCACAGCATGACTGTCGTCATATCGTATGTCGATGGCACCACTCCCTTGGTCGAAAATCATGTTGAAAAAACAGGATAATACCAGCTATATAGTAATTTCGACTGCTTAAAATCAACTACGGATTCCGTAACATTTACAATGCTATCTGCACCGTGCATCTCCGTAAAACCGGTAAAAAGGTTACAGGATGCTGGCGCGTAACTTATCTTTCAACGATTTTTGAATCACCAACCGATATGAATAGCAGCTTCCTGATCAGGATCATGTGTCTTTCGTTTCTCTTTTTGATTGTTACCGTGAACAGCGATGCGCAGTCACCACCAAAAGACTGGTACCTGCTTGACCCTGCTGCCAGTGGTTTTTATGGTGTAAGTTGTAACAAGGCTTATGATGAACTGCTGAAAGGCAGAACGGCACAACCGGTGATAGTGGCTGTAATTGACCTTGGCGCCGATGTCAGTCATGAAGATCTGAAAGCAAACCTCTGGACCAATGCCAAAGAAGTTCCCGGCAATGGCATAGATGATGACGGGAACGGCTATGCTGATGACCTGCACGGCTGGAATTTTATTGGCGGCAAAAATGGAAATGTTCAATACGACACTTTTGAGATCACCCGCCTGTATAAAATGCTCAGTGACAAATACGGCAACAAGTCGTTGGAAGACATTCCTGCCGCGGAACGTGATGAGTACAACCGATACCTTGACATTCAAAAAAATTATAACCGGCTGGCACGCGAACCAAGATACAACTATGAATTTTACAATGGCCTCCGGCGATCAATCGCCTCCATGCTGCAGGTGATGGGCATGGAAAACCCGACCCTTGAACAGGTGGAAGCCTATCAGCCTGCGGGCGACAGTTTGCTGATAGTGCAACAGGTGCTGATCGGAATTTTAAAGGAAGGCGGTTCCGTGGAGGATGTAATGAATAACCTGAAAGATGAAGTCAATGACCTGGCCACCGATGCGCTTTATCATTACAATCCTGATTTTAACCCGCGCAGCATCGTAGGCGATAACTACGAAGATGCGATGGAACGTTATTACGGTAATCCTGATGTTGCCTGCCTGAACACGCTGCACGGAACACATGTGGCCGGCATTATCGGCGCCGACCGTACGAATGGCACCGGTATAAATGGTATTGCAGATGCGGCAAAGCTGATGATACTGCGTGCAGTGCCCGATGGTGATGAACGCGACAAAGATGTGGCCAACAGCATACGTTATGCAGCCGACAACGGCGCCAAAGTGATAAACATGAGCTTTGGTAAAGCATACAGTTATGATAAGAAGGCAGTTGATGATGCCGTGAAATATGCAATCTCCAAAGATGTACTGTTGATTCATGCCGCAGGTAATGACGCCGTGAACAATGATAAGGTGCCGCATTATCCGAGCAACCAGTTTCTGGATGGCACTTCTTCCTCCAGCTGGATTGAAGTAGGCGCTTCTTCGTATGACAACAATGTAGCTTCCTTCAGCAATTATGGAAGAAAGGTCGTAGATCTTTTTGCACCCGGCGTGGCCATCTACTCAACTGCTCCGGGAAACAAATACCGCAACCTGCAGGGAACAAGCATGGCAGCACCGGTGGCAGCCGGCGTTGCCACACTGCTCCGTTCCTACTTCCCGGAGCTGACTGCGCCGCAGGTCAAGGCGATCATGATGAAATCGGTGGTGAAGATGCCCGAAAAGGTTGAGCTTCCTGCAAAAGCAGAAAAAACAAAAATGATAAAGCTCAAAAAGTTATGTGTCAGCGGTGGTGTGGTGAATGCCTATTATGCGGTGCAGCTGGCGCTGAAAGAAACCGCGAAGCAGCCATAACCCGATCAGGATCAGTATGTATCATAAGGCCATTGCGTGAGCGCTGATCATCTCAAAATCTTTATGCTGCTGTAAATAACTTTGTATGATGCCCTGCACTTCACGGTTATCCTTATAGTGTTCAATAACATTTTTTGCCGTATCCATATCACACGGCGCATGGCGCCTGTCGGTGAAACCAAAGCCAAGATATTTGCCATCTTCCATCACAATCACGCTGCATTCATCCGCTGTTCGGCCGTTGCCGATGAGTGCATAACTTCTGCTGCCTGATTGCGCAGCGGTCAATACTTCCTTCACCCGTTCATTGTAAGTTGCAGCGTTCACCTTGCCGCAACAGGCTCCATCGCATGTTCCCGCTTCATGATCATAACAGGCGCCGCGTGATTGTTGCAATCCGCAAAGTTTAGGACACAGCTTATATGCACGCTGCTGCTGCACGAGGAATGCACGGGCCGTTTCCAGCGTTGCAAACGATACCGCCGGCCGGTCGAGCGGCTTCAGCTTCCTGATGCCAAAGCGGTGATAGCCTTTACCATCTTCATAACAATACAAACCGTAATTGCCATCAGCAATTTTTTGTGCGGTATTAAATGGCGGAAAATACTTTTTGATCTCGGCAGACTCCAGCAACATAGCCACCAGCTCATTGCCGCACAGCTGATGGCGGATACGGTGAATCTGGTTCATCAGCCGGGTGCTCGATCGCGTAGGCGAAGTGCCCGAAAAATGGCCAAGCACTCTCTGCTTCAGGTTTTTTGCCTTTCCAACATACAACACCTTGCCCTGTGCATCCAGGAAATAATATACACCGGCTGCAGCCGGTAAGGATGTAACAGCATCTTTAGGCAGATGAGGAGGAAAGTTGGCTTCCGTGGTTTTCTTTTTCAGAAATCCTTCTATCACGCCTTCCTTGTCTGACCACTGCAGGTAATTGAATAATGCAAGCGCGGCAACAGCATCGCTTTCCGCCCGATGCACTGGCCGCTGGGCAATCTGCAGCGTGCGGCAGAGGTTGTCGAGTGCATAGGATTTCAGTCCCGGGATAATCTTCCTGCTGAGCCGCAGTGTACACAGCAACCTGCGCTGAAAAATTATTCCTTCGCGATGGAAGGCATGCTTAAGAAATGTATAATCAAAGTGGGCGTTGTGCGCAACCACGATACGGTTTCGCAGAAAAAAATCCAGCTCAGTTGCAATAGCAGAAAAGTGAGGCGCGTTTTCCACCATCTCATTGGTAATACCTGTCAGCTGCGTGATGAAGGAAGGAATATACGAATCGGGCCTGACCAGTGTGGTGTAGCGGTCGGTGATTTCCTTTCCGTCGAAATGGAGAATTGCGATCTCTGTGATATGATGCCGCTCCGCATGGTTACCGGTGGTTTCAATATCGAGGATGGCATACATAGACGGAAGATGATGGTTAAGCTGTCATCACGGTGGTGATTCAGCCTGCAGGAATGACGGATCTTCAAATTTAAGAAGAGCGGTCATATTTCCTCAACTTTTAAATCTTGCATACAATGCAGTGTGTAATTTTATCTATCTTCCTCAAATAAGAACAGCGAACCTCTCCGGCAGCCTTCATGCATACCATATTTGAACTGATTTACAAGGGTGTTTTATTGGGCGTAATAACAGCCTTTTCATTCGGCCCCATTTTCTTTACCATCATTGAAACGAGTATTACCCGCGGTCATCGCCTGGCCATCAGTATCGCCATAGGTGTATTATTGAGTGATATACTCATCATCTGTGCTTCCTTCTTCAGCGTTGGCACTTTGATGCAGCATGAAACGGTATCTAATGTGGTTGGGGCATCAGGCGGAGCGCTGTTGCTGATTTTCGGCCTGTATCATTTGTGGAAACCCGTTGCCACGCCAAAAACGATTGACATCACAAGGCCATCTCATTTCAGTCACCTGTTGTTTATCATCAAAGGTTTGGTGATCAATACGCTTAATCCATTTGTTTTTATCTACTGGCTCAGCGCGGTAAGCATCGTTTCCATTGACAAGGAATACAATGAAGCGGAGAAGATCCTTTTTTTTGGTGCGGCCGTTATCTGCAATTTTTTCTTCGACCTGCTGAAAACCTTTCTTGCCAACAGGGTGAAGCACCTGCTGACACAACGCACCATGAATATCATCTCCAAGGCCGTTGGCTGCGGCATAATTTATTTTGGCGCCCGCCTGTTGTATAAAACCATCATTACCTGAATTACAGTGTTCATCCTGTCATCCGTCACCAACATGAATTGTTATGGCGCTGTTTGCCGATTAGCGACTGCCTTCCATAGCATATAAGGCCCAGCCTCCGGGATAACTTTGCAGGATACGGAGCCGTAAATGATCCTGTAAATAGGCCCAGTTCAGCATTGGATTCTTCTGCTGATAGTGTTCCGAAAAATAATCATAGTTGAAAAGCAGCAATGCATTCTCCTGCGGCGGCGAAACACGGTTGAAGTACAGATCGATCACCGGGTTTTTTACGTTGTAAGTGGAAAGCGCTCCGGTAATGTCGCACGTGTAAACAGTTTGCCCTTCATACGATTTCAGTGAGGCGGCGATCTCTCTTTCCGTGCAATTGATCGTATAGATTTTCTGAAATGAAAAGCAGAACAGCGTGAGTTGTATAATGACGACCAGTAAAAACGTTATCCATCCGGCCGTTTTGCTGGTAATAAACCTGGTCTTCATTCTCCGGAAGGCAGGATAAAAAATCAGTAGTACGGGCGGAAAACTTTGCAGCAGGTAACGGTTATTCTGGTAATGTAATCCCGCGATATACAAGCCGTAAAGAATTACCATGGCAGCCAGCATCCTCATTTCCGGCATCGAAAAATCTTCCCGCCTGAGGAAGAACAGCAGGAAGATACCGGCAAACAGGAAAGCAGGATGCATGATATTGAATGTTGCCGCCACGATGTTCCACACAGCATAGTGCTGTTGACCATCAGGATTCTGAAATTCATTCCGGAAAAAATGCTGCGGCGACCAGGCGTATGCATTCGAAGCATAGTCGATGATGAAACCCGCCCCTTCCCATTGCAAAAAAAGAATCCGGCCGCGGATGAACCAGTCTGGAAGCAATGCACAACAGAACAACAGCATCATCAGGATGACAGCCCTGTAATCGCTGCTGCGTATGATGGATAGCAGTATATAAACAGCCGGAATCAGCAGGAGGATCAATACCGCATATCTCGCCGACACGGCACAGCCCGCAAAAAGTGAGAATAGGGCTGCATCCTTCAGCGAATGCATTTTAACATAACGCAGGCAATGGAAAAGCGCGGCCATCACAAAGAACAAGCAGAGCATGTCGGACATGCTGAGCAATCCGAAACGAAATACATAAGGCGATAAGAAGAAACAGGCAATGAGATAGGCAACGGATTCATTTTTCTCACGAAACAGCAAGCCGGTCAATTCTTTCATGTATGCAAATGCAGCGGTCAGTGCAAGCATTGATACAAGTTGCGATGCCATGATATCGCTGAAACCCGCAAGGGATAATAGCCACGTAACAAGCGGATAAGTAATGGGAAAATAGGAATGCGTAACGGGTGTTCCATCGTTCATATAAGCCTGCAATGAACGGGTAAGCCGGAGATATTCATGCGCATCCTGCCCATACAAGCCATTGAATGGCAGTAATACCGATACCGGCAGCAGGCAAAGCAGCAGCAGCACAGGCATCAAATAATCTGCTGCAGAAGGAGGAGTGGTTATCTTCATAATGACTGCCGGCGGTACACAGTATCTCAAAGATATTCAGGAGCAGCGACAATGCCGCCTTGTAACGTGCCGCAGCAAGCACTGTTTAATAACTTGTGACAGCAGGTCACTGCAAAAAAAACAGGCAGTGATGCAGTCACTGCCTGTTGCATAAATGCGAGAAGTTATCTCCAAATCGGTAATCAATGCGGTCATGCCGGATTTATTTCGGCATCTGTGCATGAATGGAAGAGAACCTGATCCGGATCAATCGGGACAGGATGACTCCGGGTATTTTGAGATAGCTTCTATTTATCTGCGTTTTTACTTCTGTGTTTCCAGCAATTTAAAGAACTGATCGAGCTGCGGAAGAATCACGATGCGTGTGCGGCGGTTAGCGGCACGGCCCTCATCGGTATCATTCGCTGCAACAGAAATATATTCACTTCTGCCGGCGGCAATCATGCGCTTGGGATCAACGGCATAGTCTTTTTGCAGAATGCGGGTAACCGCTGTTGCCCGTAAAACACTGAGGTCCCAGTTATCTTTGATAAAGCTCGTCTTGATCGGTTTATTGTCGGTATGACCTTCCACCATAAACTGAATATCCGGTTGTCCGTTCACCACGGCGGCAACTTTACCCAAAACGGCTTTTGCAGCGGGCGTAACTTCATAGCTTCCGCTCTTGAACAGCATTTTGTCGGAAATGGAAATGAATACCGCGCTGCCTTCCACCTTGATCTCCACATCTTTGTCATTTACATCCTTCAGGGCTCCTTTCAGGTTCATCACCAACGCCATATTGAGGGAATCCTTTTTCGCCATGGAAACCTGCAGGTCCTTGATATAAGCATCTTTCAGATTCAGGTTGTCGAGCGACTTCTTGATACTCTCAGCCTGCGTTGCAGATATTACTGACAGGTTTTGCAGCTGATTAACCGCTGTAGTATAGTTTTCTTTGTAAAAAGCATTTTCCTTTTCCAGGTCAGCCACCTTCTTGTCATTTACTTCCTTTTGCGTCAGGCAGGTCTTTAACTGATCTTCCACCTTTGCATAATCCGTCTTCAACGAATCGTATTTAGCCACCTGGCTGTTAAATTTTTTTGTGCTCACACATGCTGTCATCACCATTGATAGAGCGATGAACAACGTTAAATTTCTCAGGTTCATAGTTTTTTTAGATTTAGCACAAAAGTAAGCTATGAATTGCAATTGTTTGTATGCTGAAAGCGCTCTTTTCCATGATATTTGTCATTATGCAATTTACAATGCCGCATTTTATGGTGAACAGTTCCTCTTGCATGCAGGGCGGGCACTTTCCGTTACAAACAAAGAAACTGAAGTAAGTCAGACAGGTTGACTTTCAATACTAACGACTCTTCAAAATCAAAAGAGCATCGCTACCGTAAGCTGCCATCCATACGGGACTGTGCAATGCAGTATCTTTGCCAAGAGCATGATACACCTTACCGGCATTTGCAGGACAACTTATTAAAAGTTCGATCAGTCATCCTTTATTCCAGCTGTGCATCCGGTGGCATGCTTGTGTGCGATGCAGTACAATTTATTAATCAGACAACATAACCTTCCGCATTTTAAAGATGGACAGGATGCAGTTTCTAAAATCTCTCGTTCCGCTTGCCGCGGCACCATTAGCAGCCAACGCCATGAAAATTACTGAACTGAATAAAATGACAGCTCCTTTTGGGAACACGGAAAAGATGCCTGTGCTGTTTCTCGGACATGGAAGCCCGATGAATGCCATTGAAGAAAATGAGTTTGTGGCAGGTTTCAGAAACACCGGCAAAACCATTCCCAGGCCAAACGCCATTCTTTGTGTGTCGGCTCACTGGGAAACGAAAGGCACCTTTGTAACAGCGATGGAAAAACCCGCTACCATTCACGACTTTGGCGGATTTCCGCAGGCCCTATTCGATGTGCAATATCCGGCACCGGGCAGTCCTGCGCTGGCGAATGAAACAAAATCAATTATCAGGAAAACAACGGTTGGCCTGGATGATCAGTGGGGACTTGACCACGGCGCATGGAGCGTAATCAAGCATCTCTATCCGGATGCGGATGTACCGGTTATTCAGATGAGCCTCGATTATTCTCAGGGGCCGCAATATCATTATGAGCTGGCACAAGAGCTGGCAGTGCTGCGCAGTAAAGGTGTGCTGATTATCGGCAGCGGAAATATGGTGCACAATCTCCGTATGGTTGCCTGGGACAAGCTGAATGCTCCTGAATATGGATACGACTGGGCACTGGAAGCAAGGTCGGAGATGAAGCAATTTATTTTGGATGGCGACCATCCGTCACTCATACGCTATAAATCGCAAGGCAAAGCATTTGAGTTAGCCATTCCTTCGCCCGAACATTACCTGCCATTGCTTTATGTACTGGCACTACAGGCAAAAGGTGAAAAAATTACGCTTTTCAACGATAAAGCCATTGGCGGTTCACTGACCATGACATCGGTCAGAATTGATCAGGCATAATCTTATTTTCTTACCGGTAAACGGACGTCTTTTCATTTCTGTTTTTTTCTCTGATCTTCGTTACAAAGGTCATTCATAATCCATTCCATGAAAATTCTCTGCATCGGTGAGGCGCTGATTGATATGTTTTGCCTGGAGCGATGTACCAATCTATCCGCCGCAGAGCACTTCATCAAAAAACCGGGTGGTGCTCCCACCAATGTCGCCGCAGCCATCGCTTCACTGGGCGGCACAGTGGATCTTGCAGCAAAAGTAGGTGCAGATCCCTTTGGCAGGCAGCTGATACAGGTGATGAAAGAATTCGGTGTTTCTACGAAATGGATGTTGCAGGATAAGGAGCACTTCACCACCATGGCCTATGTTTCCCTGGATGAGCGGGGCGAGCGGGATTTCGTTTTTCACAGGGGTGCTGACCGGGAACTTACACCTGCAGAGGCGGATGCGATCAAGCCGGAGGATTATGGTATTGTACACTTCGGCAGCGCAACGGCCTTCCTGGGAGGACCGCTGCAGGAAACTTATTTATTGCTGCTGAAACGCTCCTTGCAAAAGGGTGTGTTTGTGAGTTTCGATCCCAACTACCGTGAAGCTCTTTTCGGCAACAATCTATCTTCATTTACCGATCAGTCGTGGCATTACATACAACATGCCGGCTTCTTCAAAGTTAGTGATGAAGAGGCATTGCTGCTTACCGGCAACACAACACCGGAAGAGGCGGGACGTGCCTTCCGGAAAAAATCCAATGCTGTTTTCGCCATTACCATGGGCGCTGCAGGCACCTTGCTCGGATACCGGGAAGAGATGATTACGGTACCGAGCATCTCCATCGAATGTGTTGACACAACCGGAGCCGGTGATGCATTTACAGGCGCTGTACTGTATCAGCTGAGTGAGATTACGCAGGTGCCGTTGCATGAACTGCCCCTGGAAGCCTGGCTGGATATTGTTGCAAAAGCGAATATGGCAGGCGCACGAACCTGCGAATCGATGGGCGCCATGGAAGCATTTAAAAAACTAAAAAGTGATTTGCTGAAATAGTCAAATCAAGCGGAATCCATACGTCACTTTATTGCCGCTGCGCGGAAAACAAAAATAACAGAACACACCATTCTTCCCGCAGTGACTTGAAGCTATTCTGAACGTTTCTGAACAGGGCAAATACATTATTGCCGGCTGCTATCGCAACAATACTAACACAAAGCCTTCCTGCCTCCTGCGAAAAAGCAGGTTGCAGGAAGGCTATTAAGCTATAAAGTGGTGATGCTGACTATGCTGCTGCAGCTTTGTTACCGCCTCTTGCCATCACCCATCCGATAATGGCACCGATCACCGCGCTAAATGCGGCATTCACCAGAACATCCACGATGACAAGCGTCCCGTCGTACATATTCATGGTGGAATACATAAACAAGTCGAAGGACAGTTGCAGGAGAAAGCCAAGGGTACCTCCAATGACGGCTCCTTTCATAATGCCTGTCATGGCAGACCAGGAACACACCAATGCAATGGCCAGTGACCAGCAAAAGTTGGCAATGAATATCAGCACAAGCATGGAACCGGCAGGTTGTTCCATATCTTTCATCAACCCTTCATACTGAATCGTATGAGCAGAATAGAATGGCATTAAAAGGTTACCGAAGAGCAGCCATCCGAGGAAAAAAGCTGCCACCGCGCCGGCAAGTGCAGCAAGCAAGGTTTTTGTGTTCATAAGTGCTGAATTTTGAGGGTTAAAAAACTCATTGAAGATAATGTATATTTAATATTTTTTCTGTATTTGTGAAGGTAACTTATGCACATGTGAAGAGCGGGGAACCCTGGGTTAGTTACTGATAACAGGCAAGCACCGTGTAATCAATGAATATCCGATCTGACCAGCATTGGCGGCAAAACTTTAACCGATGATCAAATCTTTCTGCGATGAGGAACTCTCTGTCAGCGAGAAGACCGTTTCAGGAAGCCAACATACAAATTACTTTACAACCAGGTAAATGGAATTTGGTAAGTGGTTTTGGTTCGTTTGTGCATTCAAATACTTCATTTTCACAGGTTGTTGATCTATTCCTCATGAAGGCCGGTGCTACGACCAACAACAACGAAAAAGGGATTAGAAGCACCACAGTTCGTTAACGCACCACTGCCTGTTAGAAGCACTACTGTTTGATTAGCGAACAAAGCCCTTTTTTTATAATTTCTTTTAATCTTACGCTAGCTGCATGTGGTGCTGCCTGTCCGAAGCGCTACTGTTTCATTTCACAACAAAGATAGTTAAATGCGATTTACATTAAATGCGATGTCATGTCAAGTTAGCAGTAACCAGTGCGGCTGGGAAAAATAAATTTCTTTTTTAAAAAAGGGTCGGCAAAAATTATTATTGGGTGGGAGAAAAACCAATCTCTTAAAAACTTTGGTTTAGCGTTGGCTTGAAATGGTTTTTAAGAGGGTGTTTTTGTGAGTGGTGGCTTCTTTCTTCATCCGAAAAACCAATGTTGTTTATCCTCTTCCACAAGTTTGCAAAATTCATTCACTCTCTTCACTGTTGGCTTGTGTTCGTAGCTGTGCCAATTCAAATCTGCTCACATCCAAAAAACTTTCCAGTGATTTTTCGTTTTCACAAATGTTGCTTTAGCAACTGGGTGCTCTGTCTTTTCTTCGGGCTTGTCAAACTGTGGTCTGATTTCAAACACAAAAATATTTTGGTCTTCAATCTTATAACCTAAGTCAAGTTTCTCTCTGATATGTTCAGGCGGTCTTTTTCTTGCAATGAAATTTTCCATTGCTTCAATCACATCTAAAGTTTGTAAAGTATCTATTTCCATTAAAGCTCTGTCATGATAAAATCGTAAATGAATCTTGCACTTGTGTAAGCCGCATATTTCTGATACTTGTCATTCTTCTTTCCATCTCCATAATCGCAAACAGATTTTATTGAGATTGCCTTTGTTGCTGGTTCTGGACTGTGTTCGGCTGCATAGTAAACTCCATAGGTTTCCATTTCTACACCCAACAATTTTCTTTGATGCTCTTTTATTTCAGATAAAGTTGATTCGCTTGAAATAACATAAGAGCCGCTTGCAACTGGTCCCAAATGAAGTTTTAGTTTAGTGCTTGGTGCATCACCTGGCCACTCGTTTTGAATTCTGTCAAGTAACTCAGATTTTGTTAGTTTAAAATCTGAAACTTTTGCTTTTAAATCTGCACTCAACTGAATGTCTCTTGTGTCAGGCTGAAATGAAATGTCTGTGATTTCAGTATCGTTTGTTACTTTCTCAACAATTTTTCCGCTTCCATAATCCCAAGATTGTTCTGCAACTAAAATATCACCAAAGCCAAGTTCCCTATCTCGGATTCCTGCGGTGATTCCACCCATTATCAAATATCGCGGCTTGAAATACAAAATCATTTTAGTTGCCAAGTGGCTTGCAGCAGTCATTCCCATTTGATCTGATGATGCTGCGATGATTGTTCTTTCTTTTTTGCCGTCTGTAAATGTTGTTTTGAAATATTTGATGAAATCATCTTCAACAACAACCGATTCCCACTTTCCTTTGTTTAAGCGTAGGATTGCTTCAAACTCAGGTGCAGGAAGTGCTGTGATAATTGCAACATCATAAAGATGTTTCTTCACTGTTGTTTGAATAAATCTTTGTCTTGTTTTAACCAAGTGAAAAATTATTGTTTTCAGTTGGTCTTGCCAACCAGTTGAATCAGCATGATAATCTATCAAGTTCCAAAGTTTTTTACTGAACTGGTCATGATACTTAGCCACAAGTTCTCCGAATTGAGAAAGCCCGACAATATGAATTGGTGGTTTCAACATTGGACTTGAATGAATGTCTTCAAGAAATTGAACCCCATGTTTTGCATCTGCATCCATTCCAGTTTCAATAGGCAATACCAAATCTAAAATCATCAAATCATAATAGTTGTCGTAAAGAAGTTTTCTCGCTTCCTTAACGCTACTGACAATTTGCAAATCATCTTCTTTGATGTTTGTGATGTCTCGGATAATCTGCCGAATGTTTTCTTGTTTGTGAGGATTATCCTCAACAACCAATATCTGAATCATTTGTGTAGTTGTTTGATAAGTTTTTCAAGTTGTTCTTTCCATTCTGTGCTGACTGCTGTAAAGTAAACATGTCCAACGTAATTATCGCTGAACTCAGTTTTCAATTTTGTATCAAGCTCTGAAAGTTTTGTTCCGTCTTCAAAACTGCCGTGCATTGTAACTACGATTGCTTTTGTAGGAATCTCACGCAAATACATTTCCTTCAAGATTAGCTTTCCTGCTAATGGCAAAAAATCTCCACCGTTCTCCTCAGGAGAAATGTCATAGTTTGGCATACTAATGTCAAGGAGAAGGAAATCATATTTTTTGCTGTGGAGTATTAATTCCTTTAAACCGCTGTTGTATGAACCTCTTGTCTCAACTTCTGCATCGGGAAATGCTTCAGAAAGAAAGTTCATTACTTGTCCTAACTTATATGGATGGTCTTCTATGAATAATATTTTCATGTTGTTATTTCTGATAAACTGATTTTAGCACCAACAGTAAAAACAACTTCTGATTCGTCTAATGCTGTGAATAGTGAATTGGTGTCGTTCTTAAAATCAGATTTGACAATTTTGTTCGCTTTGTGAAACCCTGATTTCCCTTCACTTAATAGTTTTGAAACATTCATTGTCTCTGCACCCCAAACATTTTTTAATGCTTCAATGCTGGCTGCATTGGTTACATTGTTTTCAATTGTTATCGTCAAATAGTTGTCTATTGAGCTGGTTGTAATTTTTGAATTAATAATTAGAACTTTATCGTCAGCATGTTTTAAAATGTTTTCAAAGAAGATGCGAAGCAAATCTGCAAAGTGTGTATAGAATTCTCCTTTAATTGTGCAGTTGAAATCCATTTGCCTGTCAAGGTTAATTCGCTTGTTCTGGTGTGTTTTGTTTGAGTGTTCCATTACAATGTCCACCAAATTGTTTAATTGGAAGTCAGATGTCTGTGTTCCACTTCTCTTAAACCAACTACTAACTCTCCGAATTACAGTTTGGGTTTCAGTTGAACATGCTTTTATTTCTGTAACTATACTTTGTGCAGTGTTTGCCCCCAACAATTCAACCATGTCTTTTTCAAGGCAGTCAAATAATTCATTGAATTGTTTAGCAATGTCATTCTGAATTTTTTCACGTATCAGGTTGAGATTTTGGTCTGTCTTTTCCCAAAGTATTTCAAACACATCCTTTGCAAATTGGTTGAAGTCCTTCGTCTTAATTGCTCTGATTGAAAACCAATACAAGTCCTCATCCTCAAAATCATAATCAAACCAAGCATCAGGATTCTTTTCTTTGTCTAAAACTTGCAGATACTTTTTAATCAGATCAAAAATTAAACCGTCAATGCTGTAAGAAAAATCTTTCAGCAGAGTTTGAATCTTTCCTTTACTGAGGTTAGATTCATACGGATACATATTTTCCCAGTGTTGATTTTTTTTGTATGTAGATGTTTCCCCTTCTTTCTGTGTTATTAGTTTATGCTTCTCAAATATTGGTCTGATTTCACCCAGCAATACTCCATGTCTTATTCGTGTGCTCAAATAAGCGACAATTCCAAACTTGCTGTGAAGAAATTTTTCTTTTATCTCATCAAACAGTTCTTTGTAAATGTCATAAACAGGATTGCTGGAATACTCCACCTTCTCTGATAATGTGGACTCCTCTGTATAAGTTAGGGTTGTTAATCTTCCTCTTTTATCAAGCAACCAAATCTTACTTTTGTCTGCAATCTTAGCAATGTTTTTAAAGCGACTATAAATTGCTTCGCATTCTTTTAACTCATTTGAAATTATTCCTTGCTCATTCACATAAATTTTACTCTCATCAAGTTCAAGCAAGCCTTTTTGAATAATCAGAATGTTGGTGATAGATTTAATTTCATCATCATAGAAAGTTTTATCCTCAGCATCCTTGTCTATTAGAAATTTACAAATCGCTAATCTCTCTTCAAGCCGCTCTTTTGATCCGTTGATGTGAATGGAGTGCTTTAATATTTCTGCTCCACAAGTATGCTTTAAATAGAAAATTATTTTATGGCTTTCTAACTTATCAAAACTTGGAATTAATTCAGAAGGCTTGCAAACTCCGAAACTAAAATTGAATCTTTCAAATGCGGTGTGAGTTTCGTTCTCGTCTGCCGAAACTATCGTGTAGAAAATGGGAAGTTCAATATTGGGGCTTACAACTTTGAAACGATTTTCTTTAATCTTTTTCAGCAACGACTGGACTTCAATCTTGTCAATGATAAAGTTGTTGTGAAAAAAACTATCAACGAAAAGTTTTACGCAATCATCAAATCGCTTCAATTCTTCATAGCAGATGTAAAGATTTTTTATTGCGGTTTCTAAAACAGGAACTGTTTCCTGATACTTTTCAATTAGGTATTCCCATATTCTTGCTGCTCCTTCAAAGTCATTCTTTCTTTGAAGTGCTTTTGCAAGTTCAGTTTTGTATTTTACATCAGGTAGTTTCTTTTCAAAGAAAGAAATATTGTCAATGTTCTGAATCTTATTTAAAAAGAAATCAATCGTGATTGAAGTTGGAAATTTCGTTTTGAGAAATTCAAGATAGTTCAATTGTGATTCTGTGTCAGTGTAGATTTCATTGATGGCAGGATTGGCCGCATTGAAACATAGCCTCGCTAAAAGTTTTCTTTCTTCTTTCCCCTTTGTCTGATGAAAAACAAAATCTGCAATACCATAACTCAATACACAACTTGTAATGTTGTTTGCTATTCGCAAAAGATTTATTCCTGCTTCTGTCGGATTCATACTAACAGAAACAATACGATACATTTCATGTAGAATCTGGTTTTGAATGCTTTTGGAATTGCCAACTGTTGCAAATGGCTTCTTCTGATAGATGAGTGATTTTACATACAAGTCGTAAAGGTCAAATTGAGTTGGCTTCTTCAAAAGAAGTTCCCTCAATTCTTCCTCTGCTTCTTGATAAAAACCCGTTGTGTATTTGTCAATAATTGAAACCTCTGCTTTGCTTTCCGCTTCGTCAAATGCAGGAAATAACTTTTCACTTGCGAAAAGTTTTAGTTTAAACAAAGTAGGGTCGTTGATTTTTCGGATTAGATAGTTTATGCGATTTAGAACATACGCTTTGATTGTTTTTCCATCTTCAACTTTCTCCACCATTTGATTAGCAGTAGTCAGAAGATTTATTAAAACTTTTCTTAAATTCAAATATCTGTCAATAACACTATGCTGAAAATCGTAAGCGATAATCTCTACATAGTTTGTAAACTTCAAATGATTTAAAAAGGATAACTTGAAAAGGTAGTAGTCAATGTGCTCTTGCTTCTTGTCTCCTTGAATTTTGCTTAACGCTAATTCTAAGTCGGCATTGAAACGGTTTACTGACAATGTCCGCTCTGCTCTCAAACTTAAATAATGAGCTAATGACTTTGTATAAGCATCTGATTGGTTTTCCTCATTGAACTGACTTAAGAAATCCTTGCTGTCTGCACTTGAACCATTGTATTCCTTAATAAGAAATCTGTTCTCTAAAGTCCAGAGAGAAAAACAAATCTCTTGCTCAATTTTATCAAGATACTTTTCTGCTTCTTCATAATCACCTAATAGAAGATTGGTCTCATAAAGTTCTTTGTATACTAAGAACAAATTTATTTGATAGGCATATTTGCGAATTGAAATTAAAGTCCAGTTTATTTCGTTGATGAAATGTTCTGTTGTGTATGAAAAGTCGCATTTGCCTAACTCTTTGTAACTCTTTGGCAAGGCATTTCCAAACATGAGTTCTCTGAAGTTTTCAGGAATATTTCTGTCAACAAAATCAGCAGCAGCACAAAGGGCAGGATATTCAAGAGTGTTTTTTAAACGGTAGTAAGCTCTCCGCCTGTCCTTCTTTGCGCCAACGATAAAGCTGAATTGCGATCTAGCAATCCTTTTACCTAAAGCAATTTCATCTGCCTTATGAGATACAACCTTATGTTTTGTTTCTATCACCTTTTTTGTTTTCAAAGATAAGTTTTAATGTTTCTGAATTTCAAAAAGCGTTGGCGAAAACACTCTTTCATTTTTTTTCGGGGTGGGTTTGAGGGTGAGCAAAAAAATGAAAGTGTGTTTTGTGCGGCTACCATAGAAATTCAAATTATTTTTTTGTGCGTTGACGTTTTTTTAATTATTTATTTTGAAGCGTCTGCTGTCAATGAGTAGCGGTGTCAAGTCGTCTGGTTTGTCTTAAACTGCCCGTTTGATGTCTGCACGGTCGCCAATAGAGTTACCGATAACAGTAATATAGTCGCAACCAGATCACCCTTTCACGCTTTGCTGCTGCTGCTTCGTGCCGGTAACCTTTCCGCAAACTCCTTCGGATAGGCAAAAACCACAAACAGCAGGCAGTAACAGATGATGGCAACAGGAACAGAAACAAAGCAGATAAAAAATATGATCAGTGTATAAACGATCGCACAGCCGTAAAGCAGGGTTAAGCGATAGAATAAACCGCGGCTGCTGTCTGCGATCAGTTTTTTATAGTAAACATAGGCGCACAGGCTGTAGGCCGCTACTGACATCATAAAATAGTTGAACCCGAAAAAGGCAAGGGCATAGTTCGTCTCCCGCTCAAAGTATCCGGCAAGAATGGCGGTTGGAAATGGAGTGAATGTCACCACCAGCAATACAAAACCATTCACCCACATCAGGTGGCTGTCCGTTTTGCTGATATAGCAGAAGGCCAGGTGATGATTGATCCAACAGATGAGTATCGTGATAAATCCGAGCATGAATGCCAGTAACGACTCCCAGTGACCAAGCAGCAACGCCTGTAATCCTTCCGCTCCCTTTACATGAATGATCTGAATCAGTTCTAAAATCAGCAGCGTGATGGCTATGGCAAAAACACCATCGCTGAAGGCTTCTATGCGCGCGGTCGCTTTCGGCCCGTTTTCCGTCAATTCTTTATTGCTGTGCATGTTTATATACTGATGAAGCGGTAAACAATTGCATGATCAATAACAGCGGAATTTATTTGGACGGATAAAGTTGCTGAATATGCCGTATATGAGCGGCAATCATTTTTTGCAAAATCACGGTATTGATATCTTCCAGCTTCCTGATGTAGATGCATCCCTTTTCTGTTTTGTGCTTACCCAGCTGCGCCAGCAATTCATCCCGCTTGTCAAAATTTCCGGAAAGGTATATGGTGATGGCAGCTGCCCTGGGAGAAAATGCTATCAGCGGGCTATCTCCCTCCCGTCCGCTTTCATAACGGTAATGATAGCTGCCAAAACCGATGATAGACGGACCCCATAACCGTGGTTCCATGCCGGTTATTTTTTTGAAAAGCCCGAGCAGCGCGAAACTGTCTTTACGTTTGGTTTCATCTTTTACGGCATTGATATAGCCTTTTACACTTGCCGTGGTTACCGTGGTTTTATTTTTTGCCATGTGCAGGTTTTATGACTGGTTGCTGTGTACTAATCTACAATTATTCATGTAATAAAATCCAATTATTCAATGCTGTTCAAGGATTGTTAAATTGAATGCAGCGATACGGCGCATACCGGCTTTGCCGGCCGGCTCAATGCATCAGAACCATCTGCCGGTGCTGTTCAGATAGGCTTCATATTCCTGCCCGAAAGTTTTCCGCAGGCGCGGCTCTTCGTATAAAATGATAAATGCATTAAAAGCTGCAAAGGCAATGATTGAATAAAACCAGAGGCAGTTTGACTTGAAAAAAATGGCTTCACCGCATAACATCATCATGACGCCGACATACATTGGATTGCGGGTATAACGATACAGCCCTGAAACCACCAGCCGTGTAGCCGGATCAACGGGAGAAAGCGTGCCACGGCCTTTAACCGCAAAACGGATGATACAGTGCAACAGGATGATCAGGCCTGTTATAAAAAACGCTGTTCCTGTATAGTGCACCCATGTGAATGAAACGTCGAATGATTTATGCAGTTCATCTTTTACAATCAGTACAGGTATCAATCCTGCGACAATGCCGGGCTGTAGCATTGTAAAAAACAGGTTCGACAGCAACAGGGAGAAGAGGGTCCGGTTATCTTTCATGACTTGCCGCCTGCTGTATGATTATGCCTCATCATACCTCAGTGCACCTGTAATATGAGATTTTATGCTGAACCCGTTGTAATCTGCGGTAAACAAAAATGCAACATCAAGTCCGGATACGCTCCGTATTGGATAGCATAAAAGCTGACTGACCTGCCAGCATGCGGCAGCGCCGACGGACTACTGCAAAATAAATCCGAACTTGGGAGCAACATCTAAACCTTATCCGTTGATGAATATACTCTCATCCGCTGCCACTCATCCGAATTACCTGATTGTGGTACTGGCTACTGCAAGTGTGTACCTGTTCCTGGTGTTTGCCATAATTGCATTCGGCAAGCGCGAGATTGGCCAGTTATCCATCACCGATCTTGTATTCCTGTTGCTGATCAGCAATGCTGTTCAGAATGCTATGGTTAATGGTGACTGGGACAGCCTGTTGGCAGGCATTGCCTCTGCCGTAACCCTTTTCTTATTAAACTTTCTTTTCAAACGGCTCATGTATAAAAACAGGGAATTCAGCAAGCTGATTGAAGGTGATCCTGTCCTGCTGATCTATCACGGTAAAGCGGTATCGGCCAATATCCGCAAGGAACAGATCACGGAAAATGAACTGGAAGGTGCCATCCGGGAAAACGGTTTCGAAAGCATCAGCGATGTGAGTATCGCCAAACTGGAGACGAACGGCAATATCAGCGTGGTTGGATTCAGGGATGAAAAAAGATTTCCGTTCAGGAAGAAGGACCGGAAGATGCCGCCGAAAATAAAACAATGAATGGTGCCGGTATCAGCTTTTGCTGCGTCATAATGCAATATCTTGCCGCCATAGTATCTCACTGTAAAACACATCTTTCAATTCCTCTGTAATTTTAGCCTTCATTCATTTATCCAATGATATCACACGTCCGGCCGGCTTTGTCATTCCTTTTTGCTGCATTAATAATGTTATATGGATGCGGAGCGGAAACAGGTAAGCGTTCCGTCACGGGTGATGAGCATCAGTCCGACAGCGCCTGGATTCAACCGGCCAGTGTGAATAATCTGTTCCTCGACAGTGCTGCCCTCGCCCAATTCCTGGACACGCATCCTGAATTTAAAGCGCAGCATGATCAGTTGTGGAAGTTTTATCAACCGCGTAACTATCAGTTTGCCTGGTTCAATAATGATGGCATGGCTGAACAGGCAGCCAATTTCATGAACATGCTGATGAACTACCGCGAAGAAGGCATTACCGATACAACGGTCTTTCATCCCCGCCTTAAATTGCTCTATGATTCACTGTCAGGCGGCGCTTATGTCATGCAAGGCGTTGACCCTGTGATCACAGAAACAGAGTTGCTGCTATCCGCTTCCTTCTTTAAGTATGCACAGGAGATATGGGGCGGCATCGGTGATCAGGAACTGAAGGATTTCGATTGGTTCATTAAACGCAAGCGGTTGCCTTATGTAGCCATCCTTGATTCGATGCTGTCGAATCCTGCGTATTTCGCGCAGCAAAAAACGGTGTACCGTCAGTACGATCTGCTAAAGACACAACTCAAAAAATATTACGCGCTCGAACAGCGGCACGATTGGGAAACCATTGTGGCTGATAAGAAATCCTATAAACCGGGCGATTCCTCGCAAGTGATCCGTACGATCCGCAAACGGCTTTATCTGCTGGAAGATTTGACAACCGCTGATACACTGAGCCCGCATTATGATGATCAGCTGGAAGCGGCGGTGAAGAATTTCCAGGACCGCCACGGCCTTGCAGTGGACGGTGTAATCGGCAATGCGATGATAGAAGCATTGAACATTCCTGTCAGCCTGCGCATACAGCAGATCATTGTGAACATGGAGCGCAGCCGCTGGGTGCCGGCGAAACTGGAAGGAGATTACCTGGCGGTGAACATCCCGGAATTCAGGCTGCATGTGTATGAACATGATTCCATGATGTGGGAATGTAATGTGGTGGTAGGTTCTGTTACCAATCAGACCGTGATTTTCAACGACAATATGCGGTATATCGTCTTCAGCCCTTACTGGAATATTCCCGCCAGTATTATTGCAAAGGAAATATTACCGGCGGCGAAACGAAATGCAAACTATATCTCAAGCCATAACATGGAAGTGGTGGGAGGCGGAAAAGTAATCAGTCCTTCCGCTGTGAACTGGAGCAACTATTCCGGATACAATTTCCCTTATGCCATCCGTCAAAAACCGGGGCCGAATAATTCCCTGGGCCGTGTCAAGTTTCTTTTCCCCAACAACTATTCGATTTATCTGCATGATACGCCCTCGAAGAGCCTGTTCAATGAACCGGCGCGGGCCTTCAGCCATGGCTGCATCAGGGTTGGTGAACCGGTAAGGCTGGCGGAGTACCTGCTGCGTAATGATTCATTATGGACACCGGAGAAAATCGCTGTTGCGATGAACAGCAATAAGGAGACTACCGTTTCGCTGAAGACACCTGTTCCGGTTTTTATTGCCTATTTCACAGCGTGGGTTGACCGAAAAGGGCGGTTAAATTTCCGAAAGGATATTTACGGACATGATACACGGCTGGCGAAAGTGTTGTTTAATAATCCCGCCATATAAAATCTTCCCGTTGCTTCAGTAATTAATCACCTGTTGTTCTATAGCAGCAGGCAGTTCGCGGTATGCATACTGTTGATTCCGCAGTCGCGGCTCATAGCCCGCTTCGCGAATGGCTTGCTGAATACCATCGGCGGTAAAACGATGTGGCGCCCCTGCGGCACTCACTACATTTTCTTCAATCATGATAGATCCGAAATCGTTGGCCCCTGCATGCAGGCAGATTTGGGCGATATCTTTGCCAACAGTAAGCCAGGAGGCCTGGATATTTTTTATGTTCGGCAGCATGATGCGGCTCATGGCAATCATTCGTATGTATTCGTCACCATTCACGCTGTTCCTTACGCCGCGCACCTTTCTCAGCAATGTGCCTTCATCCTGGAACGGCCATGGAATAAAGGCGATGAATCCTTTTGCGTCAGCAGGTTTTTCTTCCTGCACCTGCCGAAGCCATACCAGATGCTCAAACCGTTCATAGAGTGTTTCCACATGTCCAAACATCATGGTGGCGGAAGTGGTCAGCCGCAGCTGATGAGCGGCACGCATCACGTTCAGCCATTCCTGTCCGCTGCACTTACCTTTGGATATAAGGCGCCGCACACGGTCGTTCAGAATTTCTGCACCTGCACCCGGCAATGAATCGAGGCCGGCTTCCATCAGGGCTTTCAGCACCTCGGTATGCGTTGACTTTTCAAGTTTGGTGATGTGCGCGATTTCGGGAGGGCCGAGTGAGTGAAGCTTCAGCCCGGGATATAAAGATTTCAGTTCCCTGAAAAGATCCACATAAAAACGCAGCCCGAGATCAGGATGGTGGCCTCCCTGTAACAATAACTGTTCGCCGCCCAAGCGATAGGTTTCGTCAATTTTTTGTTTGTATTGCTCAATGGTAGTGATGTATGCATCCGGTGCGCCGGGCTTGCGGAAAAAGTTGCAGAACTTACAGTTGGCGATGCATACATTGGTAGTGTTTACGTTCCTGTCGATGATCCACGTAACCACTTTTTCCGGCTTCTGCTGCATGCGCAATGAATGCCCCACGGCCATCAGTTCTGCAGTGGGCACCTGTTCAAATAAATGCATTCCTTCCTCGATGGAAAGAAACTGCATGTCCAATGCGCGTTGTAAAAGTTTACCGGTATGCATGACAGAAGAACAAAGATAGGCGGTAAATGTTGAAATGTTGCATGCCTTCATGGCTTGCTGTTTTTGAGCTTCACCTGAATACGGAATGAGTGTGCGTACTTTCCATTTAACCGGCATGTGATGCCTCAGCGCTGAAAGAGTAGCCGTTGGACATTATTCCCTATTGTTTACTTTTGACACTCAACCAACGAGCATGATCGGATATCAAAAGCACATACTGGAAAACGGACTGAAGGTGATTGTACATGAGGATAACGCCACGCCGCTTGCCGCTGTCAACCTGTTGTATGATGTAGGTTCGAGGGATGAGACACCGGAACAGACCGGCTTCGCACACTTGTTTGAACACCTCATGTTTGGCGGATCGCGCAACATCCCGGTATTTGATGAGCCATTGCAAAAGGCAAGCGGTGAAAATAATGCCTTCACCTCCACCGATATTACCAACTATTATGAAACGCTGCCGGCACCAAACCTGGAAACCGCCTTGTGGCTGGAGTCGGATCGCATGAATGAACTTGCCTTCAGCGAACATTCACTGGATGTGCAGCGAAAAGTGGTTTGTGAAGAATTTAAAGAACACTATATCAATCAGCCGTATGGAGATGTCTGGCATCAACTCCGCGCACTCTCTTACAGTACACATCCATATCAGTGGCCTACCATCGGTAAAAAACTATCACACATTGAAGAAGCAACACTCGGTGATGTGAAATCATTTTTTTACCGGCATTATCGTCCCGACAATGCAATACTGGTGGTGGCAGGTTGCGTGAAGGCCGATGATATTTTCCGGCTGGCAGAAAAATGGTTCGGTGATATTCCTGCTGGTCACAAGCCTCCCAGGAATATTCCGCAGGAACCTGCACAACACGGATTAAAGAGCCTGACGATAAAAGCAGATGTTCCGTTAGACGCGATCTATAAAACCTGGCACATGCCGGCGAGGATGGATCCGCGCTACTATGCCGCCGACCTTATCACCGATGTATTATCAGGCGGCAAATCCGGCAGGCTTTACCAGGCTCTCGTGAAAGAGAAGAAATTGTTTTCCGAAATCAATGCTTATCAGACCGGCTCTATTGATCCGGGGCTGATTGTGGTGGAAGGGAAACTGGTGAAAGGAGTGAAAATGGAACAGGCAGGAAAGGCGATTGATGAAGAGATCAGCAGGATTACCGGTGAACGCATTGACGAAACAGAGTTGGTGAAGGTGAAAAACCGCGTGGAAGCACAGATCATTTTTTCTGAGACAGAATTACTGAATAAAGCAATGAACCTGGCTTATTACGAATTGCTTGGTGATGCGAACCTCGTGAATGAAGAAGCGAATCATTACCTGGATACCACTGCCGACGACATCTTACAACAGGCACAGGCTATTTTTACGGAGGATAACTGCTCCGTCCTGTATTATCATTCAAAAAACTGAGAAACATTACCACTATGCCGCTGCCCACCGCCATTACGGTCAGCAGTAATATTTATTCCTTAATTTAGATGCGCTGTTCAAAGCCGTTTTCAATTAAAAAAATTACGCCATGAAAAAAATATTTACCATTCTTTCGCTATCCCTGCTTTTCATTACCGGAAACACAAATAGCCAGAATCTGCCACACTGGATAACTGAAGAAGAACGTGCCCTCCTTCCCACATATCTCATCAATACCGAAGGCATCCGTGACGTAAATCCACCTGCATTCACACCAAGAACTGCGGCTGAATGGGAAGAGATACAGGGATTGGTGATAACCTGGACGAGCTACACTTCTATACTGAAACCAATTGTGGCGGCGGCGCAGCAGGAATGCAAGGTATATATCGTATGTACTGATTCCAATAGCGTAAAAAATACGCTTACTTCCGCCGGCATCCCTTTAACGAACATCAAGTTTGTGATTAAAACATTTGACTCTGTCTGGTGCCGCGACTATGGCCCCTGGAATATTTATAAGGACGATGTAACGCAGCTCTCACTCATTGACTGGATCTACAACCGCCCGCGGCCTAAAGATGATGTAGTGCCCGGAGCACTGGCTACTTTCATTGGTTTACCCATTTATCAGACAACCGTGGCACCGTATGACCTCGTGCATACAGGAGGCAATTTTATGGTGGATGGCCACAATACCGGCTTCTCTTCCAAGCTGATCCTTACTGACAACGGGCCGGGCAATGATTTCAATGCATCGGTTAAATCGGTTGCTGATATTGATACTATCCTGAAGAAATACATGGGCATCAACCGCTATGTGCTGATGGAAACACTTCCCTATGATGAGATCCATCACATTGACATGCACATGAAGCTGCTGGATGAAGAAACACTGCTGGTAGGAGAATTTCCGGCAGGCGTGGCAGACGGACCGCAGATTGAAGCCAACATTCAATACATACAGGATAACTACCTGAGTTGCTTTGGAAGGCCGTATAAAATTGTTCGCATTCCCATGCCACCGAGCACTACCGGTAAATATGTTCCCCAGACTTATTACCGCACCTACACCAATTCGGTGATTGTGAATAAAACCGTGATCTTGCCAACCTACCGGCAGGAGTATGACACAACAGCCATCCGTATCTATAAAGAAAACATGCCCGGCTATAAAATTGTGACGATTGACTGCGATGATGGCAATTCACCTATCATTTCCGCATTAGGTGCCGTGCATTGTATCACCAAAGAAATTTCCGCCGGTGATCCGCTGTGGATTTCGCATGCACCATTGCAGGAAAAGGCAGTATCTGCAAGCCCTATACTGGTGGAAGCGAAAATCAAAACACCTTCAGGGGTAAGTGATGCTTCGGTGTTCTGGTCGGTGGATACTGCCGCCGGCTATACGGAAGTGCCGATGACTGCCGCAGCCAATGATACCTTTTATGCTTACCTGCCTGCACAGCAAACGCCAACGAAAGTTTTCTACTACATCCATGCTGCATCCAACAGCGGCAGAAGCATCAGCAAACCGATGACTGCACCGGATGGTTACTGGGAGTTTGCCGTTACAAAAAAACGCAATTACAGCAATGCCACTATCTTCCCCATGCCTGTTTATTTCAATCAGCTTAAGTCTGATGAATCCGTTGCTGAGTTGCCGGTCTTGTACGATCCTTATCCGAATCCTGCTTCCGGCAGGGTAACGATTGGTGTCACGCTGCCGGAGGATATGCCATGCAAGGTGATCATCAGGGATGTGGTTGGAAAAAATGTGGCGGTGCTGGCGGAGGGCAATCTAAGTGCGGGCAACCATCGCTTTGATTTTATACCGGGCAATGAAACGGCCGGTATCTACTTCGTGGAAATGACGGCAGCAAATCAATTCTTCACCAAAAAATTCATCCTGTACCGCTGATAAGTGCATTGCCGCCTGCAGTAACTGTTAGTGGTGATCACTGTACCACTTGTTATATTGCTGTACAATGTTGAGAATGTCTGTGGCACGATAACTCTTCATCTCCTGAGCGATGCGGCCGGCAAGCACTTCATCGTCAGCCAGCAGCCTGCTCATATCCGCCGCGAAATGTTCACTGTCCGGCACACGGAAGGGAAGTTCATCCCCTGTCTGGAGATAAAAAACCTGCTCATGAAATTTTTCATCATTGGCGGTAACAAGCCGTTTCTTATTCCCTTCCTGCATCATTCCATTTATCGGAATAGCATACCATGCATATAAGTTAATCCGGCCCGATTCCATCCTTCTGAAAAACATAGGCTCTGCATTTTTGGTGGCCTCCGTCAGCAGCGACTGATACACACGATCCTTCACGCGAAAGCCCTTTGCCGCTGCCGGCACTATGGTTTTTACCGGAGATACAGGCGGATTTTCCGTGGCATATTTCAGTTGTAACTGATTGTCCACCTGGTTAGACAAGTAGATGAAGCCGGGAACAGTATCGCCCTGCAGTGAAATGTACCAGCCCGCATACCATTTCTGAATGCCCGGATTGGCAAAACGTATTTGTTCGCCTTCCGCAATTTGCGCATGCGCTGCCGGAATGTAGTGTAAGCACAGAGCAAGAAGAACAAGAAAAATTGACTTTAACATCATTACTGATTTTGATGCAGGCAGTTGAAAAAAATGCCTTAGCTAATCTCGCAATATACTGATATTGGCAGCTTCCGGATGAATGCCTTCAACGGTGTATAGTTAATTAATTGCTGAAAAATCTGCCGGAATCCTGTTGTTCACCGCCACCTCATTTTTCAATTGGCATCGTTATCCATGCTGTCACAAGAGCCGGTAGGACAATTGCAAAGCAGATGAGCAACTACTCACCGCTCAATGTCTTTTTTGTATTTTTACCAGCCTATGAACCAAACCGAAAGGGCCCAGGCTCCGCCGCTGCGAGATATTGAATCTATTACACTTCCGCCCATCAACCGGCTGCAACTCAGCAATGGCATTCCGGTGGTAAGTATCAATGCAGGAAGCCAGGAAGTTACTAAAGTGGAGCTGATCTTTAATGCCGGCCGCTGGCAGGAACCACGGCGCGCTGTTGCTGCCACCACCAGCAAACTGCTGATGGAAGGCACAAAACATAAATCAGCGCAGGAAGTGGCGGAATCGGTTGAATTTTATGGTGCCAGCCTTACCGCAGATGCGACCATTGATTATGCGCAGGTTTCACTCTTCACACTCAACAAGCACCTGGACCGGTTGTTTCCGCTGTTGCAGGAAGTGATCTATGAGGCAGCTTTTCCTGAAAAGGAATTAACCACATATATACAAAACAGCAAACAGCGGCTGCTGGTAAACCTTCAAAAGGTGGATTTCCTGGCGCATAAAACGTTTAATGAACAATTGTATAGCAGTAATTATCCGTCGGGGTACACCACATCACCCGAAGATTATGATAAGATAGACGCATCGTTGCTGCGGTCATTTCATGCATCGCAATACCGCAGCGGATCATGTAAAATTATCATTGCCGGAAAAATAACGGATCACCTGCTCGGCCTGCTCGAATCTTATTTTGGCAAAACATCCATTGCCGAAAATATCACGGCACCTTACAGTCATTCAATCGCGAAAAGCAGCATCGGTAAATTGTTCACCGCCAAAAAGGACGCCGTGCAATCAGGCATCCGGATCGGCAAGATGCTGGTGAACAAACTCCATCCGGATTATCCTGCGCTCAGGGTGCTCAACACCATTTTTGGCGGATACTTCGGAAGCCGGCTGATGCAGAACCTGCGCGAAGACAAAGGTTATTGTTATGGTGTACATTCTTCCATCTCATCTTACCTGCATGATGCGCACTGGTATGTGACAACGGAAGTGGGAGGAGAAGTAACCTGGAATGCGGTGCAGGAAATTTATCATGAAATGGAGCGTTTAAGGCTGGAACCCGTGCCCGATGAGGAACTGCAGCTGGTGAAGAATTACCTGCTGGGCGTTTTTCTTTCTGATGTTGATGGCGCTTTTAATGTAGCGGAAGTGATGCGTGGTCTTGAAGTGTATGGCTTGAAGGAAGATTTCTTCTATAACCTGATTCAAACCATCCGTACGATCACGCCGGCCGATGTGCAGCGACTGGCTAATCAATATCTCGGGCAGGAAGGTATACTGGAAGTAGTAGCCGGGAATCCGGATCTTGTTCCGGCAGACAGCCCTTCTATTATTTCCGCATAGTAAACCCGATACGCAGCTGTTCAACAACGTCACCTGTCAGCAACCATGAAAAAGCATCGCGGCATTTGGCCATTACTCCTCTCCTGCTGCCTCCTGGCTGCTTCGCCGCTCCGTGCACAGTTTATCATGGCACCGGAGCTCGACTGTGTCACCAATGTTTCCATCAATGGCAATATTTTCGTGCGCCTCATCTGGACGCCGCCGGTTAATAGCTGCGGGCCTTTTAATGCCTATTACATTTACAGGAGCACGGCATTGAACGGACCTTATACGCTGATCTATTCTGAAACCAATCAGGCTGCCACCTCTTATGATGATAATGTGGGCAATAGCAGCATCGTGTACTATTACTATATGGAGAGCGACTTCAACTGCCCGGGATTTACCGTGTTGCAATCCGATACCCTCGACAGCAGCGACCCTGAACCGCCCGTCATCACGTATGTATCCGTGCTGAATAATGCCGCTGAAATCAAGTGGGAGCCGGGCAATTCGCCGGAAACATATGGTTATATTATTTACAGGGTGACGAACAGCCTCTTTATACCTATCGATACCGTGTATGGGAAAAATAATACAAGCTATACCGACCTCACTGCTGCCGTCAATGTTGATTCAGCCAGCTATACGCTTGCATCCATAGACAGCTGTTTTAATACCGGGCCAATCAACTCACTTCCGCAGCATACTATTTTTCTGCAACAGGAAGTGGACCGCTGCAGCAATACCGTCACGCTTAACTGGTATGCTTACAATCACTGGCAGCCTGATGTGCTGCAATATGATGTCATGGTTTCGGTAAACGGCGGACCCTACAACATCATACAGACATTACCGCCGAATATCCTTACGTGCCAGGTTACCAGCTTAAATGACGGTGATGTGATCTGCTTCCGCGTGGTTGCTACGCAAACTGCAACGCTCATCACTTCCACCTCCAATGATCTTTGCGCGAAACTGAATGTGGTGCAACCTTCCGGCGATTTATTTATCCGTAATGTTTCCGTTGTTGCGCCCGGAAAAGTGAATGTTTACTATTCCGTGGATCCGATCGCCGATCTATTCAGCCTCAAGATTCAGCGCAGCCTCGACAGTACCGGGTTTACGCAGATCGCTTCCATTCTTCCGCCGGCAAATCTTTCTGTCATCAATGTCTACACGGATTCCACAGCGCTTACCGGCCAGCTGAGTTACTATTACCGCATCATTGCCAGTGACAGCTGTGGTAACCTCGACACCTCGTCCATCGGCAAGAGTGTACTGCTGAGCGGTTATGCATTCAGCGACCTGAGTTTTTTAGTGCGATGGGATGAATCGTATCTTCAGTATGGATCGGTAACGGGGTATAACCTGTTCCGCGATGACGGCATTGGCTTTAACAGCGTAGCACTATTTGATGAAGCCACGAATGAATACAATGAAGGCAATATTCCTGTACCAACACCATGCTATTATGTGGAAGCAATTGATTCCATGATATTCCCTAATGGCATCATTGATACGGTTCACAGCCGCTCCAACACGTTATGTCTCAATCAGCCCAGTCAGATCTATATGCCCAATGCTTTTGCGCCGGAAGGAAACAATAACATCTTTAAACCCATCCTGAATATGGAAACCGTTTCCTCTTTCACCTTTTCTGTTTTCAACCGTTGGGGGAAAGAAATTTTCACATCATCCGATCCTGATGAGGGTTGGGACGGGCGCGAAAATGGCGTGATCGTTCAACAGGGAGCCTATGCTTACCAGGTAGTAGTGGTTGACGGCAATAAGAAACACATAGAAGCAAAAGGAACGGTGCTTGTTGTCCGGTAATATTTTTGATTGCTGCAGGTGCTGAAACTGACTGCACAGCCATCCGCAACAGCATACGGCTGTTAAACGATAAACCTGCCGCTACAGCACTCACTCATTCAAAGTCTTCCAGATCTTATCTTTCAGCTTGTCTATATTTTTTCCGGTTAAGGAAGAAATGAAAATATGCGGCAGTGTGCGGGGCAATTCCTTTTTCAGCATTTTTTCAAGCTCTTCATCAATCAGATCACTCTTTGTGATGGCAAGCAACCGCGGCTTGATGAGCAGGTCGGGATTATATTGTTTGAGTTCATTGTACAATATTTTATACTCCTTTTTAATGTCATCACTGTCGGCTGACACCATAAACAACAACATGCTATTGCGTTCTATATGCCGTAAAAACCGTTGCCCAAGCCCTCGGCCTTCATGAGCACCTTCAATAATGCCAGGAAGGTCGGCCATCACAAATGACTGGTTGTTATGATAGGATACAATGCCAAGGTTGGGAACCAGTGTTGTAAACGGATAATTGCCAATCTCCGGCCTGGCAGCGCTCACGGTGGAGAGCAGCGTAGATTTTCCTGCATTGGGAAATCCTACCAGCCCAACATCTGCCAACAGTTTCAGCTCCAGGATTTTCCATCCTTCATCGCCTGATTCCCCATCCTGCGCATATAACGGAACCTGGTTGGTGGAGCTCCTGAAATGCCAGTTGCCTTGTCCGCCGCGACCACCCTTCACCAGGATTTCTTCCTGCCCGTCACCGGTAATTTCAAAAAGCACATTTCCCGTTTCTGCATCTTTCGCTACCGTGCCAAGCGGCACTTCCAGGAGCATGTCTTTGCCATTTGCTCCGGTACGCCGTGCATCACCGCCTGGCGTTCCGTTTTTGGCATGTATATGTTTGCGGTACTTAAGGTGCAGCAGTGTCCACAGTTGTTTGTTGCCACGCAGCATGACATGTCCGCCTCTTCCGCCGTCACCACCGTCAGGGCCGCCTTTGGCAGTAAGTTTATCATGCCTGAAGTGTACGCTTCCGGCGCCGCCATGACCGCTCCGGCAGAATATTTTTACGTAATCAACAAAGTTAGAACCTTCCACTATGTGTATGAATAATATGCGGCAGTAACCAATCCGGTTATGTGTAAAATGAAGGTAAGCAATGACAGGTGGTTAAGGCTTGCCTGTGCGCAGGCGGTCCACTTCCATGCAAAGCAATTCAAACACTTCCTCCACGGAACCTTCACCCTTCAGTTCAATAAATTTATGCTGATCGCTGTAGTAAGCAGCCAATGGCAGTGTCTGATCTCGATAAACCTGCATGCGCTTACGGATCACCACTTCATTGTTATCGTCTGTGCGGCCTGACGTTTGTCCGCGCAGCAACAGCCGCTGCACCACCTCTTCTTCCTGTACCAGCAGCGATAAAACGATGGTGATGTCTGCATTCCGGTCCAGGAAAAACCGATCGAGCGCGGCAGCCTGCGGAATGGTTCTCGGAAACCCATCGAAAATGATACCCTCACTTTTCATGAGTTGTTTGCCATCAATGTAATCGGCGAGCACGCGAAAAGTAAGTTCATCAGGAACCAGTTGCCCGTGATCCATGTATGACTTCAATTCGGTTCCCAGTGCCGAAGGCGTGGTGATTACTGCCCTGAAAATATCGCCGGTAGAAATATGTGCGAGGCCATATTTTTCTTTCAGCTTCACAGCTTGTGTTCCTTTGCCGCTGCCCGGTGGTCCGAAGAGGATGATGTTTAACATGGGTCTGTAAAATTTATTTTTTGCTGTTGATAGAAGGTTGTTGTGAATATCGATTGATGGAATGGCCGGTTAGTTGTTTTGTTACAGGACCTGCTGCAGGAAAAGCTGATAACCGGTTGAAACATGCACTACGAATAGCTCCTGAAACAACTTGTAAAGCATAGCATTCTTTCCGTCATACCTTCACATAAATATCTTTCAGGTTTCTGCCCAGCCCGTCATAATCCAGTCCAAAGCCAACCAGAAATTCATTAGGCACTTTGAAGCCGATATAATCAATTTCCATATCAGACTCCAGGGCATCCGGTTTAAACAACAAAGCCGCCACACGCACACTTTCAGGTTCGAGTGTATGAAGATATTTCAGAAACTCGCTTACCGTTCTGCCGGTATCCACGATGTCTTCCAGCACCACCACATTCCGGCCTTTCACGCCGGTGTTCAGTCCAATAAGTGTTTTCACTTCGCCGGAGGATGATGTACCCTGATAGGAAGCAAGTTTCACGAAAGTAATTTCACACTCGATCTGCAGTTGCTGTATCAGTTCGCCGGCAAACATGAAAACACCATTGAGAATACCAATGAAAAGCGGCTTCTCATGGCGCAGGTCGTGGTTCATTTCGGCGCCCAGCTCACTGACTCTCTTGCGAATGGTTTCAGCAGCAATATAAGTGCGGAACTTCAGATCGTGCAGTCGTACAACATCCATCAGGCAAAAATAGCAGATTAGTTAAGAAGTGTGTGATAAGCAGCATGAAGGCAAACGTTTGAGGCCTTCATCCGGAATCACAACAATCATCGATAAGATCAGGCAGCCTTAATACGAGAAAATGAAAATCTCCACTGATCATTAAGGTTTGGTTTGAAAATGCCATTCGATTATTGTGACTGGCAATTGCCACAATACATTTTTACCTGATACTGAAACTTAAAAGCAATGGGTAAATGGATGGGTTATTGATGCATTTCCTATAGTAGCTTGCAGGTTCATCATTGTCCGCAGACAGCCGGTCAGTACTATTCTTCCATCAGCCTGTATTCATTTTTTGCAGCGCGCCAGGAAGGGAACCATGATGCCAGCAATCCGATAGAGAGGACGGTTACGAAGACAAGTAAAAAATCCAACGGCTTCATCTCTACCGGATAGGCATCGATGACAAAGGAGCCTCCTCCTATTTTCAATAGCTGAAACTGCTGCTGTACAATGATGATAATGAGTGCCAGCAAAAAACCGGCGCCGCAGCCGGCTAACGACAGCAGTGATCCTTCGAATAAAAAAATCTTCCTGATAAGGCCTTCATCTGCACCCATCGCTTTCAGGATGGCGATGTCTTTCTTTTTTTCAATCACCAGCATGCTGAGCGAACCCACGATATTAAAGGCCGCAATGATCATGATGAAGGTGAGAATAGCATACACCGCCCATTTTTCCGTGCGCATTACTTTGTAGAGTACTGCATTCTGCTGCAACCGGTTTCTTACCTCGAATGCCGGTCCCATCAGCTGCTCAATCTGTTGCTGCAGCCGCACTTCATCGCTGCCTCGGTTGGTGGCGACTTCCAGGTATGACACCTGCTTATCATATTCGGTCAGCCATCTTGCAAAGCTGATCGGCACAAAAACATATTTGCTGTCGAACTCCGACTGTATGGCAAAACTGCCGACAGGTTTGATGGCTGCACGGTTGAATGCATCTTCCGGATTGATGGCTGTTGTTTTGTCTTTTCGCGGAATGTACACCGTTAAAAATCCAAACGGATTATCGTAGTTGATACCTAACGCCTGTTCTATTCCCAATCCCACTATCGCAAGATCTTCCTCACCGTTTTTAATTTTAAAATCACCATAATACATGGAACCATCTATTCCGCTGATTGATCCGTAACCGGGCTCCACTCCTTTTACCGTTGCAATATATTGCCGGTCGGCATAAGTAAGCAAGGCATTTTCTTCCACCACCTGCGTGAGCGCTCTGACACCTTCCAGCTTTTTTAGCTGTAAGAGCTGCATTGAATCAGGTGTAAAGGATTTGCCTTCCCTGGCAGTGATGGTGAAGTCGGGATTGAAGGAATTGTAAAGTGATATCACGAGTCCTTCAAATCCGTTGAAGACTGAAAGCACCAGTATCAACCCTAATGAACCAACCAGCATGCCCAGTACAGAAACCCAGGAAATGATGTTGACGGCATTACTGGACTTCTTGCTGAACAGGTAACGGTAAGCGAATGACAGCGGAAGATTCAAACAAAAATATTTTGTGATTGCGGAATTTACGGACAGAAGCGGAGACATTGCAGGCCTTCCGCGGGAAGATATCCTGTATCATGAACCAGCGTTCTTCTTTTCTTCTTCCTTAATTTTTTTAAAGATCTCTTCCATCCTGAATACCTCGGTTAATGAATCATCAACCAAAAAGTGCAGTTCCGGAATTCTGCGCACCTGGTTCCTGATGGCATTACCCAGCTTATGACGCATTTCCCTTTCTTGCTCTGTCAGCGATGCTAGCACTGCTTCCTGGTCTTTCACCTGGAAAAAACTGAGGTACACCTTTGCAGCTACCAGATCGCCTGAAACGGTAACATGCGATATGGTGATCATTCCACCGTGCGTCATCGACAGGCCGTCGCGCTGAAAGATTTCACTCAACACTTCTTTGATCAGTTTGGCAATCTTCTTCTGTTTAATGGTTTCCATATGAAGTCAGCATGAAAATGAATATTAAATAAGGCAAAATACCCTGCTTTGCCACGGGCCGTCAGGGATATTGCCGGCTGTGAAACTGTTTTGCAGGATTAACAACAGTCATCCATGGGAACGAATTTATGGGAATAAAGTGCAACCGCTAAAAATATTTTTGACGGATAATCGTATGCCGGTATGATCAAGCGAAACATCGCTGAGCAGATTATGCTGCCGAAGTGCACAATTCGATGCCGCAAAGTTTGAAATATCCGTGAACACGATGATCTTTGATTGATTAAATCGCAGTTGTACTGTTTTATCACATTAAAACCCCGGCGCCAAACCCTTTCCACCAGTCAGGCAATATGCGCCACCAACCAACCATTTGAAAACTTATCTCCGGCTGCTGACCTTTTCCAGGCCGTATTCGGGCTACATGCCTGAATATGTTGTGCTCGCTTTTCTCAGCGTTATTTTCGGGGCACTGAATTTTTCGCTGATTGTACCTTTGCTGAACGTTTTATTCGGCACGGTGCAGTTGCAGCAGGATGCGGTGAAACCCGAATTCACCTTTTCCGCTGCGTATTTCATCAATACGTTCAACTATTTCTTTCAGCATATTCTTGCAGAACGCGGAAAAGTTGGCGCTTTATGGTATGTGTGCATGGTGATCATGTGCAGCATTACGCTGGCCAATGTGTTCCGTTACTGGTCGCTGCGCGTCCTTGCACGTATGCGCACTAACCTGATCCGCAACATCCGTTCCGCCCTGCACAATCAGTTCCTCGACATACAGGCCGGTTATTTTCAGCGGCAGAAGAAAGGTGACTTGCTGTCCGTCATCTCGAATGATGTACAGGAAATCGAAAGCTCTGTGGTCACTTCCATACAGGTCTTCTTCCGTGATCCGGCTACCATCATCGCCTACTTCACGCTGTTATTTGTGATATCGGCGAAGCTCACCCTGTTCACCTTGGTTTTTCTTCCCATATCGGGCATAATCATCAGTGTGATTTCACGCCGGCTGAAAAAAGAATCCATCAACAGCCAGAGCCTCCTTGGTGCCATCATGGCGATCTCTGAAGAAACGATCAGCGGCAGTAAAATCATCCGCGCCTTCAATGCCGAACCCATGCTGCGCGCCAAATTCACCAGAGAAAACAACCGTTTCCGGCAGTCTACCAAAGCGATCCTAAACACGCGTGAGCTGGCTGCACCGGTTACCGAAACATTCTCCATTGCCGTAGTGGTGGGCATCATGATCTATGGCGGCACAATGGTTTTATCGCAGCAGTCGGGGCTGTCGGCCAGCGAGTTTATTGCATTCATCGCTTTGTATTCACAGATTCTGCCACCGGCAAAAAATATTTCATCGGCAGTCACAAGCATACAGCGCGGGCTGGCATCCGGTGAGCGCGTGCTGAAAATTATTGATGAACCGGTGATGATAAAAGAAAGGCCTGATGCAATAGCTATTCAATCGTTCAACGGACAAATTGAATTCAGGAGTGTTTCTTTTGGGTACGAGGACAAACGATATGCACTGAACAACATCAGCGTTGTTATTCCAAAAGGAAAAGTGATTGCCCTCGTGGGGCCTTCGGGTTCAGGAAAAACAACGTTCGCTGATTTATTGCCGCGATTCTATGATCCTACCGACGGAGCTATCCTGATCGACGGCACCGACATCAGGAATTACAGGATCAAGGATCTGCGCGGGTTGATCGGTATGGTATCGCAGGAACCGGTGCTGTTCAATGATACGGTGCATAACAATCTTGCCTTCGGCATGGAAAACGTAACCGAAGCGGCCGTGATCAATGCCGCAAAAGTTGCGAATGCACATGATTTTATTTCACGCCTTGAAAATGGATACCAGACCATCATCGGCGATCGTGGCGGCAAATTAAGCGGCGGCGAAAAGCAAAGGCTGACGATTGCACGGGCGGTGCTTAAAAATCCGCCCATATTGATTCTTGATGAAGCGACTTCATCGCTCGACACGGAATCTGAACGGCTCGTGCAGACTGCCCTGTACAAGCTGATGGAAAACCGCACCAGCATCGTGATCGCACATCGCCTTTCCACCATACAAAATGCTGATGAAATATTTGTGTTGCGCAAAGGCAGGCTTGAAGAACGCGGCACACACAAGGAGCTTTTGGCAAAAGACGGGGTTTACAAACACCTCGTTGACCTGCAGATGCTGTGAGATATTGCGGGCTAATACCGGAAGCTGTTGCAAAATACCTGGAGTCATCCTGTCCTGATTGATCATGATCAGGATCTATCCAATTCACTGACAGTTGCCGAAATACATCCTGCATGACAGCCTTGATTGCCTGTTTTGCGATAGCATCTGATATGATTGAATTGCATGCCATGTTTGCCCGGTGCTATGCAGCAGTCATATACGTAAACCGGCAAGAACATGTTTATTGCAATGTATTTTCCCAGTAGTAATAGTTGTGCTCACGGTCCAGTTCAAACCCAACATCAGGATACAGCCGGTTGCCGATATGATTGGTGATCTCTGTTTCCAGTGAAAGGCCGGCAGCATGCGTTTCTATGGCCAGTGCTTTGCACCGCCCGATGAGCAATTTGGAAACTCCCTTGCCGCGGAAATCCGGATGCACAAACAAATCATTGAGCAGCCACCAGCGTTTCATGTGCGTGGAAGAAAATAACGGATAGAGTTGGGTGAAGCCCGCAACAGTGCCATGTGCATCGGTGGCAATGAAGATGACAGATTCTCCCTTTGCCATGCGTTCCTGCAGGAACTGCCGTGCACCCGCTATATCAGGCTGCTTTCTGTAAAACATCCTGTATGCGTCAAATAGAAGCGCCAGCTCTTCCAGGTGCTCAGCGGTAGCCATTTGAATTTTCATGCATTTGATTTTGTGCGATAGACGAATGCAGCTATCAGTGAGATGAACACACCGAAGAGCGTGGAAAACAAAAAGAGCAATACATAGGATTGCATTGAGCCATTATAAGACATATCCACTTCATGCATGGCTTCTTTGATTGCTTTGGGCGTGGCATGAGAAGCGATCAGCTGATTCAGTGTAAATTCCCGGTAGGTAGCATAAAAAGCAGGGTTGATCAATTTCACATACAGCAATATGACGATGACAAACGCGAGGCTGAACAGTATGGAATACATTGCTCCTAACATGAAACCATGCATAAAGCTGAGCTGATGCCCCTGATTTTTTTTCGTTTCGCGCAGCGCGAGAAAGATGGTGACCCAGAAAAAAATCATGGTGGCATTGCGCGTGTACTGGCCAATTTCATGGCGCGCGGTATTAAAGCCAAGCACATGTTCAATGAGTATCCATACAACGGCGAAACCGATGGCCATGATAAGGTATTTCAAAACAATGCGGTTCATGATCCTGTATTTACTATCAAGAAAATAAATTAAGCGGAATTTCTAATAAAAATTATCCGGCGTTAATCAGCCGGCAAACCCTGTACCGGCATACATCGGTCTTTCGGATTCGTGGCCCAAACGGTTGCCTCTGTGATGAATGCCCGATCATCCATTTCCAGCATGCTGACGATGGTGTGTGCGATATCCGGCGACTGGAGCTTAGTGGCATTAAACTGCTTCGGCGGACGGCCGGCATTCGGGCCGAAGTTCGTTTGCACCTCACTTGGATTCACCTGCATAACCCTGATGTTGTGTTGACGAAGCTCCGCCCGCCAGCACTCCGTCATCGCGCTTACTGCAAATTTTGTAGCTGCATAAGCGGTACCGCCGGAAAACCCTGTCCTTCCTGCCGTGGAAGAAATATTGATAATATGCCCGTATTGATTTTCAATGAAATGGCGGGCTGATTCACGTGCCACCATCATGGCACCGAGCACATTGGTCTCGTAGAGTCTGCGCATCTTCTCCGTATCCATATTCACCAGTAATTCAAAATGGCCGAACGCTGCATTGTTGATGAGCACATTGAAACCGCCGAAAGTCTTGATGGTGGTTTCAATCATCCGCAACACATCTTCTTCCCTGCTTACATCGCCGGCAACGGCATCCGCACCGAGTGCCTTCGCCGCAGCATCAAGACTGGATTTGTTTCTGCCGTTGATGATCACCCTGGCACCTTTTGCAATCAATTGCCGGGCGGTTTCATATCCGAGGCCGGAACTGCCTCCTGTAATAAGCACCTTTGCATGGTTCAGATTCATGGTAATGAATTTTATGATGGATGAAGAAAAACTGGCCTTGCTTAAAAATCAATGTCAGTACAGCCTTGCACTCATTACGGTGCCTGCACTTTCTCTGAGGCTGCGGGCAAAACGCTAATCATCCGACAGGCTTCTCCACAAATATAAAGTAGCGTATGCTTCCCATCCCATGTACTTTTTAAACTGTTCTTCAATCTGCAGGAGTGTCGGTTTCTTTTGCAGGTTGAGCTGTTTCGCAATAGCCTGATGAAGCCCTGCATCCTGCAATGGAAAGGCATTGGGAAAATGAAATGTTTTCATAAGAGCGTAGTTGGCAGTCCAGTTACCAATCCCTTTCAGCGACATCAATGCTTCTTTTGCCGCTTGAAAGGAAAGTATGGAAAGCCGGTTTTTTGCAATGGTACCTGCAACAAATGCTTCAGCAACATTGATCACATATTGCGCCTTCTGACGGGAAAATTGCAGCTGTAACAAGTCATCCGGATCAAGGGAGGCAATGGCTTCAGGCAATGGAAAATGAAAATATGTATTACCTTTCCGGCTAAATTTTCTTCCAAAAGCCATCACAAAACTCCGTTTCAGTTTATAGGCAAAGGAGAGATTGATCTGCTGACCAATGATGGCCCAACACAACGATTCGAAAAGATCAGGAATACCAATAATGCGATAGCCGGCATATTTAATCACCAATGTACGCAGCAGCCGGTCTTTCATCGCCATGGCATAGAATGGCTGCAGGTCGGTTTTCAAATCAAACCAGTCTTCCATGTATTGGATCAGCACCTCCTTCATGGCAGCACTAATCCGCTGATTCAATACAGACACCTGCAGTTGCTTTCCATTTGCGGTTACTGCCATCAGCACCGGCTTTTCATCAATGTAAATCACCTTTTCTATCCGTTCGTGCTGTATGAAATGCAACACTTCCTGTGGTGATCTTTTCAGAAAATGCAGTGCCTGCTGATAACTGAATTCATGCGGCGTATCAATGGTCAGGGTATCCATCTCTTTGCGAAGTTATTCCGATTTGCTGTGCAGCAACTATGCAGTCATGTTCAACTTACCGTTAATATTCTCCGCCTTCATCGGCAGCATCAATGGTTTTTGTTATGAATACCTTCAATGGCCGTAACATCATTATCAATCATAACATCATTATCCTTTGAAACAACAACTACGGCGCGGCATCATGCGGCACAGCGCCATAGATGTTGCAGTCCACCGGTTTGCGACTGTACAACATTGTTTATTTTTGCAGTTCATTACCAATTAATCCGGTTTACACCCGGTTTACTGCCATGAAACCATACAGCTCGCTGCTCTTCTACAAGTATGTCCGCATACAGGACGCTGAAAAATTCGCACACGATCACCTGCAATTCTGCAAATCCATCGACATCAAGGGAAGAATTCTGGTTGCCGATGAAGGTCTGAACGGAACCGCTTCCGGCACCGTGGAGCAATGCCGTCAATACATGGATCACCTGCATCAGGATCCGCGCTTTGCTGATATGGCTTTCAAGATCGATGAAGAAGATGCACCCTCGCTGGCAAAAATATTTGTCAGGTATAAAAAGGAGATCGTCAACTTCAACAGGCCGGAAGTAAATGTGTGGGAGCATGCCGGCAAATACCTTGAGCCCGCTGTTTTTCAGCAGGCAAAAGATGATCCTGACACGGTGGTGCTGGATGTGCGCAACAAGATAGAATGGGAAGTGGGCAGATTCAAAAATGCCGTGGCATTGCCGATCAATCATTTCCGCGACCTGCCGCAATTTTTACCGGAACTGGAAAAGTTCAAAGACAAAAAGATCCTCGCTTACTGCACCGGCGGAATACGTTGCGAAAAGGCAACAGCATTCCTGCTGGAAAACGGCTTCAGGGATGTATATCATCTGCATGGAGGCATCATTGAATACGGGAAACAAACAGGAGGTAAAGATTTCGACGGCAAATGCTATGTGTTTGATGAACGGATCACGGTGGACGTGAATGAGGTAAATCCAAACATCATTTCCCATTGTCTCCGCTGCGGCACATTATCTGCCAGGATGGTGAACTGTGCCAATCCGGAATGCAACAATCATTTTGCCATGTGCGAAGCATGCGGATGGAAATATGAAGGCACCTGCAGCGATGCCTGCCGTGAGCATCCCAGAAAAAGAGTGTATGACGGTACCGGTTACTACGTGAAGGGTAAGGCGGCTCAGCACGCTTAGTCTTTTGCCATTTAACTGCAGCAAGGATGGCTGCCGCAGTATCCTTCCACCCATTTTAAATACACGCCCTTTAAACGCTGTACTGAAGTATTTCCTGGGCGAAACATTAACTTCACCGACTGATGAAAACCATGAATACCTTCTCTTACATATCCAACGCTGATCCCGCTTATATTGAATCTCTCTATCAGCAATTCAAAAATGATCCGGCCGCCATTGAATCCGAATGGAAAAAATTTTTTGAAGGATTTGATTTTGCGGTAAGCAATCTGTCTTCCAACGGAAACGATGTTGCCGTTGTAACTACAGAAGCAGGTGAGGAAAAAACAACGCTTGCACCTGTTGCTGCCCCTTCAAAGGAAGATCATTCCGCCATTGCAGCGCACTCCACAACAACGCAGACTGATCTTGCCCGTGAAGCAGGCGTTTACCAGCTGATCTGCGCCTACCGGGAAAAAGCACACCTGCTCAGCAATACCAATCCGATCCGCAAACGAAAAGATCGCCATGCGAATCTCGACCTGTCATTTTTCGGACTATCGGATGCAGACCTGCAAAAGGAATTTTTTGCAGGCACCGTTCTCGGGCTGGGAAAGGCCACGCTACAGCAAATACTTGACCGGTTACAGAAAATCTACTGCCGTTCCATTGGCATCGAATACACTTACATCGTAGAACCCGGGGAGTTAGCATGGCTGCAAGAACGGTTTGAGCAGGGTTATGCCAATATGGAGTTTTCACTCGATCAGAAAAAAAGAATCCTCTCGAAGCTGAATGATGCCGTGGTGTTTGAAAAATTCCTAGGTACGAAATACATCGGGCAGAAACGTTTTTCGCTGGAAGGCGGCGAAACCACCATTGCCGCGCTCGATGCTATCATCAATAAAGCCGCTGTATCCGGTGTGAAGGAAATCACCATGGGTATGGCGCACCGCGGAAGGCTGAATGTGCTGGCCAACATCATGGGCAAAACGTATGAAAATATCTTTAATGAGTTTGAAGGCAATGTAAATCCGGATACCACGATGGGGGACGGTGATGTAAAATATCACCTCGGTTATTCATCGGAGCTGGAGACTGCCGCTTCCGGTAAAATTTATTTAAAGCTTTCTCCCAATCCTTCACACCTCGAAGCCGTGAACCCTGTGGTCAGCGGTTTTACAAGGGCAAAAGCCGATACGCTATATGGCGGTGAGTATGATTTTATCATGCCTGTCATCATTCACGGCGACGCGGCCGTGGCAGGACAAGGCGTGGTATATGAATGCCTGCAGATGTCGCAGCTCAATGGTTATGCTACGGGCGGATCTCTTCATTTTGTCATCAATAACCAGATCGGCTTCACCACTGATTTTGATGATGCACGCACCTCCAACTACTGCACAAGCTATGCTGCCACGGTGCTGGCACCGGTCATGCACGTGAACGGTGATGATCCCGAGGCAGTGGTTTTTGCCGTGGAACTTGCCGTGGAATACCGGCAACGCTTCAACAAGGATGTGTTTGTTGATATGGTTTGTTACCGCCGTTACGGACACAATGAAGGTGATGATCCGAAGTTCACACAACCAAGGTTGTATGATGCCATCTCCAAACATCCGAATCCGCGGGAGGTGTATACACGAATCCTGATGGAGCGTGGTGATATTGACGCGGAGCTGGCAAAGGAAATGGATAAGAGTTTCTGGAAACAACTGCAGGACCGGCTCGATTTCGTTAAACAAAATCCGTTGCCATATACTTACCAGGAACCTGAGCTGGCCTGGAAGAAATTACGCAAATCGAACCCCGGAGACTTTGATGCATCGCCGGAAACTTCCGTGCCGATGGAAACGCTGTCGCATATTGCACAGCGCATCACCGCTATTCCGGAAGGTTTTACCCCGTTAAAAAAAATTGAACAGATCCTTCAGCGTGGCAAAGATTTTTTTGAGAAGGAAAAAAAGGTGGACTGGGCATGGAGTGAGCTGATGGCCTACGGTTCCCTGCTGATGGAAGGACATGATGTGCGGCTGAGCGGGCAGGATGCCATCAGGGGCACGTTTTCTCACCGGCATGCTGTTATTTATGATGAGTCAAACAACAAAGGACACAACAGGCTGAGTGCCTTGACCGACAAGCAGGGAAAATTCATGATTTATAATTCCCTGCTTTCTGAATTTGCCGTGCTGGGTTTTGAATTCGGTTATGCATTAGCCAATCCGCAGACGCTTACCATCTGGGAAGCACAGTTCGGCGATTTCAGCAATGGCGCACAAACCATCATCGATCAGTTTATCATTGCATCAGAAAGCAAATGGCAGCGCATGAGCGGGCTCACTTTGCTGTTGCCGCACGGGTATGAAGGACAAGGCCCTGAACATTCGAGTGCTCGGCTGGAAAGATTTTTACAGCAATCAGCCGAATACAACATGTCGGTGGTCAATATCACATCGCCGGCCAACTTCTTTCATGCATTAAGAAGACAATTGGTTCGGCCATTCCGCAAGCCACTGATTGTAATGAGTCCGAAAAGCCTGTTGCGTCATCCGAAATGTGTGAGTGCCGTGGAGGAAATGACGCAAGGCGGATTTCGCGAGGTAATTGACGATGCATCCGTTCATGATGCCGCTAAAGTGCGCCGTGTTTTACTTTGCTCGGGCAAAATTTATTACGACTTGCTGGAAAGGCAGGAAAAAGAAAACCGGGAAGATCTTGCCATTGTACGTATTGAACAGCTGGCGCCTTTCCCGCAAAAACAACTGGATGCCGTTGCTGCCCGTTATAAAGCTGCGCGGTTCATCTGGGTACAGGAAGAACCAAACAACATGGGCGCTTATGCTTTTCTGAAAATGAACTGGAAAAACGGTGAACTGTTTAACATCACCCGTAAGGCAAGCGCTTCACCTGCCACCGGATTTTCAAAACTGCATGCGAAGGAACAACTGGAAATTATTGATAAGGCATTTGAACAATGATGCTTTAGTTATTGCTGCATTCTTTCTATCAAACCCACCACCTCTTCAGCGCAACCCCAGGAAACGGTAAACCCCGAACCGCCGTGTCCGTAATTATGAATGAGCGCTTTCCCTGTTTCCTGTTCCACCCTGATGTCTGCGCGGTAGGGTCGCAGCCCGGCCCAGCTGTCAATTACCGCAGCATCTTTTAAGGAAGGATCGAGATCAACGCACCTTTGCCGGATTTTTTGCAGTGTATCAGGTTCGGTCAGCATTTCTTCGCACTGCATCTCATAGGTGCCGCCGCAAACACAGCCATCGGTGCGGTACACGATGTATGTGGGAGCAAGGTCTTCCAGCACAATGCGGTGCCTGTTTTCAGCTTTCAGCAAAACAATTTGTCCGCGTACAGGAATTACTTCTTTGTCATCCGCAAGTTCGCGTGCCGCAAGTCCGGTACAATTAACCACGATCGTTGTATCCGATAACAACTCATCGAGCGATTGAATGGTTTGTACGGTTATCTTCCCGCCGGCAGCAACAAATGCATTGAATAAATACGGAAGATAAACTGGTGTTTCAATCAGCGGTACCATGATATGCCATCCGCTGTCGAATCCACCCATTAATTCATCCTTGCGCAATGGGCGAAATCTTTCGGCTCGCAATGTAGCCCTGATACGTTGCTCAATTTCATTGATCTCGTTGCCGAGCTTGATCACGGGCACCAGGTGAACGCCGCTGCCGGCAATGGATGCAAGCGCTTCAAATTTTTGATAGGACAGCATGCTCCAGTCAAGGATTTTGGCACTGTCGCGCACATGATATGGAAACCAGAAGGCCGCCGCCTTATTGGACGTTGTATGTTTTGGAAAATCGCGTGTAACCAGCGCCACTTCATATCCTTCTTCCAGCAGGCGAAGTCCGGTGCTGAGTCCGATAACGCCGCAACCCGCAATGGTGATTTTCTTTTTCATGGTATGATCCGTGAGTTACTCCGCACATGCTGCAGCGGCATCTCTTTTCCTTCAACCGGTTATTGCAGTGGCTTGCTGTATTCATCTGCCAGCGCATCACCGAGTTCAATCACTTTACTGATCAGCAGATCGAAATCCGCTCTTCTTGTCCGGTGGTTGGTATTGGCTACACGCAATGCATATCTTCCCTGTAAAACGGTGTAAGAAGGAACTGCCACGCCGCTTTCATGCATCCGCAGCAACAGTTCCTTATTAAGTTTATTGAGCTGCTCCGGGCCAAGTGATGGCACCACATACCGGAAACAGAGAATATTCACGGGCGCCGGTGCCAGCAGTTCCAGTTTACTGTTATCGGCTATTAATGATTTAAGGTATTGCACCTGTTCCACATTTTGTGCCACGAGCCGGCCCAGTTTCTTCACACCATGTTCTTTCATGCTCATCCAGATCTTCAGTGCTTTGAATCCGCGCGACAGTTCTACACCATAGTCGCTGAACCAGATATCACCGGCCGCCACGCCCCTGTCTTCATGTGCAAGATAATCGGCATGCATGGAAAATGCCTGGTAGTGCTGCAACCCCTTTCTCACCAGGGTGCAGCCGGCTTCATAAGGAATATACATCCATTTGTGCAGGTCAAAGGCAATGGAATCGGCACGCTCCATGCCTTTGATCAGGTGCCTGTATTTTTCAGACAATGCAAGCATGGCGCCAATGGCACCATCCACATGAAACCATAAATTTTCCTTTTCGCAGAGATCCGCAATCGCCTGCAAATCATCTACTGCTCCTGTGTTCACGGTTACAGCATTCCCAACAATGCAGAACGGTTGCCTTCCTTCTTCGCGGTCTTTGCTGATTTGCAAGGCAAGTGCAGTAAGATCCATTTGATACTGATCATTCACCGCTATCAGCCGCAGCGAATCGCTTCCCAATCCCAGCAATTCAACCGCCTTGTTTGAACAGTTGTGCACCTCTGAGGATGCATACACCATCATTCTTTTCTTCGCGCCATAGACGCCTTCCTTCCTCAAATCATAACCGGCTTTCGCATACCGTGCCACAGTGAGGCCGATCAGGTTGGCCATGGAACCGCCACTGACTACCAGCCCGCTGGCTTCGTCCGGAAAACTGAAAAGTTTTTTGAACCAGTTGATCACCTGTGCTTCCACCCAGCCGCCTATCTGATTACCGCCGCCCTGGTTGAGGTTAATGGCTGAGGCCAGCATATCGGCCAGCATAGCCGACGACGAACCATTGCCCATCACCCAACCCCAAAAGCGCGGATGAATATTGCCCGTAGGATAAGGAAGAATATATTTTTTGAATTCGGCGTATACTTTTTCAAGTGCCATGCCTTCTAATGGCACTTCAGCTTTGAAGTGTGCTTTTGCCTGTGGTGATGGTGGTTGCCAGGCGGCGCGGCTGCGTACATTTTGCAGAAACTGCATCATGTCAGCAACCATCTCTCCGCCCAGTTGCCGGTCAGCCGTCCAGTCATCCGGATCGAGTGTCTCTTCCCTTTGCAAAAAGTCATTTTGTTGCATGATTAAAATTTTGTGCCGCGTAAAAATATTCATAAAACATTGCACCGGCGGCCTGGCTGCTGCCTGCAGCTAAACGCTGTGCTCTATCACGATTTTCATACAGTATTAATGCGAAGTATCCTGTGCTGCTGCCGGCGCACTCACCGAACCCAGCGAACGGTAGCATTTAATAAACAACTCGGCATCATGCGATGTGGAATAATCCTTTGCATACAAAAGGTTAATACGGGAAATGGCGGCATCATTCAGCTGCAGATTTTTCAATTCATCCAGCGGTGTGAGTACCGCTTCGCGCAAGGGCGGAAGCTGGTATTGCTGCTCTATGCCACCGGCATAGCCAACCCAGCTTTTTCTTCCGGCAAAAACCCTGAAAATATTGGCCGCCAATCCGGCAGGGTTGCTTACAATAAGAATATTCACCGGCAAGGTCAGCAGCAGGAAGAGTGCGGCAGCCAGGTCAAACAGCCGCTTGCTTCTTTTGTTAAACGACGTTGCTATAGCGAGTTTGATTTCAATGGTATATAATTCGCCCGGTGCATCTTTCGAATTGCTGCCAATGATGCTGAGTGAATCTTCCGGAACAATTTTGTATTCCAGGTCGGTTCCCAGCCTGCTCATCCATTCAATAATCCTTTGCGCAGAAATATCTTTGGAACAAAAGATCACTTCATCAATTTTATAGATGCGGGCGATTTCCGACAGTTGATCCACTTCACCCAGGTGATGGGCACTGTATTGGGTTTCCTTCCTCGTGGAAACGTAACCGATATAATCGTTTTTTACTTTGGCCTGGTTAAGGAGCATCTCCACGCGTGATGATTCTTCTCTGTTGCCGACGATGACCAGCTTCTTTTCCATGGTCTCATCCAGCCTCAAATTTTTATACCTGGCAAAATGAAGGAGCAGCCGGATACCGATCATGGAAAACAGGCCGAAAATAAATCCGAGTATGATCATGGCGCGGGAAAAGCGCATGGTGTCGGGCAGGAAACCATAAATGGCTGCAATCACCACTGTTCCGAAAAAAAGGCCACGTATAATGCGGGCCGGCCTGGCATTTTTTTCATAGCCGCCGCTGAAAAAAACGGAGAGCAGCCAGATCAAAATGTAACCGGGAATAATAAAGTAGATATATTCTTCAGGGTAGGTAAGACCTTCGGCCACCTTTACATTGTATTGCCAGTAATTCTTGAGCAGTAACATGCCACCGTACATCGTGAGTGCATCCACAACGGGTAAACTCCAGCGATGCATGACGGAATAAATGACAGACAGCAGGGCGCGCAGATAAATTGCCGCTTTCAGCATGAGTATGTAAATGCCGGCACCGCTGCTGCTGAAATGCTTCTGCGCAAAAATGATCATAGCCTGGTAAAACATGCGCACATAATTCATCGTGCCTTTCCGGGTGCTTTCGCCCTTATAGTGAATGATGCGCGTGTCGGCGAAGTAGTAATTTTTGTAACCGGCTTTCACAATGCGGTAAGAAAGATCAATGTCTTCACCATACATGAAGAAGGCTTCATCGAGCCAGCCGGCTTTATCCAATGCGGTTTTCCGGATGAACATGAAAGCGCCTGCCAGCACATCCACTTCATGTGTTTCATTTTCTGAAAGATAACCGAGGTGGTAGCTGCCGAAAGTTTTTGATTTAGGAAAAAGCCTGGATAAACCGAACGCTTTATAAAATCCTACGGAAGGAGTGGGAAATCCGCGCTTCGATTCCGGCAGAAAATTTCCTTTACCATCGAGCATCTTCACGCCGAGTGCACCCGCATCAGGATGCGCTTCCATGAACTGAATACATTTTTCAAAAGTGTCTTCCTCTACAATTGTATCAGGATTGAGCAATAAAACATACTTGCCTTTGGCGATGCCGATGCCCTGATTGTTGGCTTTTGCAAAGCCTATGTTCTCTTTATTTTCCAGGTATATCACATCCGGAAATTTTTCCCGCATCATATCGCCGGTACCATCTACCGAATTATTATCCACGACAATAATTTCTGCTGATAAATGCCGCACTGCCTTCTTCACAGATAATAATGCCTGTTCCAGGAAGAACCGGACATTGTAATTGACAATGATGACTGAAAGCTGAAGCATTGGCGAAAGTTAGCAGTAAACTTTTCCATACGCAAAGGTGATGAATGGTGGAATGGCTGCTGCCTGACAAATTTGTTTCCCCTCAACGATGAAGGCAGGCATATCACGTGTACGTCTGCAGGTGATTATAAATCATTTTCTCCATAAGTCCGGATGGTAGTAACTCAGGACTCACGGAAGCAGCATGCATATCCCTGTCAGCACTATCCACAAGGTTTGCCGCTTAAGCAGCATGGTCAGAAGCACGAGTTACGATTGCCAACTGATTGCCGCAATGCCACGGCAGCCTTCCAAAAACTAATAACGACTCACTACTCCCCACTCCTCACCAAATAATTCTCATACGGCATCCGCGTGGCAATCGACCTCGCCAGCGTTATATCATCTACATATTCCAGTTCGCCGCCGAAGGAAATACCACGGGCAATACTGGTAATCTTAACAGGAAGGGATTGCAGTTTTTTCGAGAGATAGAAAATAGTGGTGTCGCCTTCAATAGTGGGATTCAATGCCATGATCACTTCTTTTACTTCACCGTGCCTGCAGCGCTCACCCAATGAATCAATATTTAACTCTTCCGGGCCAATGCCTTCCAGCGGACTGATAACGCCGCCCAGCACATGATACAAACCGTTGTACTGATTGGTAGATTCTATGGCAATCACATCGCGGATGTTTTCCACGACGCATACAAGTGATTGATTGCGCTTGGGGTTTTCGCAGATGCTGCACAGCTCATGGTCTGCAATGTTGTGGCAGTTTTTACAGAAGCGGATCTCCCTGCGCATGCGCATGATGGCCTCGCCAAAATGCTCCGCCGTGGCCACATCCTGCTTGAGCAGGTGCAACACCAACCGGAGTGCGGTTTTTTTTCCGATGCCGGGCAGTTTTTCAAACTCATTAACCGCCTGTTCAATTAATCTGGAAGGAAAATTCATGACTGGCAAAAATAGGACTTCTCGGCATTAGAGAAACGACAATTACATGGCAGCGTACCAACAATCTTCGGTCAGGCATACTTCATTTGAGAGATATCAGTTAGATTTGACTAACTAAATCCAGAACCATGAAAAAAACCTTACTCGCTTTATGTATGTCTTCTTTTCTTGCGGCACCGGTGTTTGCCCAATGGATAGAAGAGGCCACCGGCTTCTCTACAGCAAGCCGTGGCGTTAACCAGGTTGTAATCACCAGCCATGACAATGCCTGGGTTACCGCCTATAACGGGTCCGGAAGCGGCAGTGCCAATGTCCGCGACTACTCGAGAACTACCGATGGTGGAAATACCTGGACAGCAGGAACCGTTTCAGCAGCTCCTACCAATTTCAGCTGGTCGTGCCTCGCCGCTATCGATGAAAACACAGCCTGGGCGATGTTTTTCAAAAATACGTCTGCTGCCACCGGTGGCATTTTCAAAACCACGGATGGCGGAGCAACATGGACGCAACAAGGCACCGGCGTTATCTTCGCAACAGCCAGCACCTCCTTTCCTGATGTGCTTTATTTCTGGGATGCCAATACCGGTCTCGCTGTGGGTGATCCGGTAAACAATGAGTTTGAGATCTATACCACTGCCGATGGTGGCACAACGTGGTCGGCAGTAGCCGGCGCCAATATTCCTGATCCGCTTTCAGGCGAATATGGTTATACGCGTGTTTTTGCCGTGTCGGACGATATCTTCTGGTTTGGTACCAATAAGGGTAGAATTTATAAAACTACTGATCATGGCGCTACCTGGTCGGTTGTGCAGGTGACCGGGCTTACTGATTTACAACAGATAGATTACAAAGATGAAAACCTGGGCTGGGCTAAATATATTGATGCAAGTTCCAACGTCACTTTTATGCGTACTACGGACGGCGGCGCCAGCTGGACAGCGGTGATTCCTTCCGGAATGATGTATAAAGGTTCATTCTGTTATGTACCCAAAACAGATATGACACTGGTTTCCACCGGTGTTGATTATACAATACCTGATATCGGATCATCCTATAGCCTGGATGGCGGTGATACCTGGGAGACTATTGATGACGGTATTCAATATACCACAGTAAAATTTTATGATAACATCACCGGCTGGGCAGGCGGATTTAATTTAGATGCCACAACGGGCGGTGTCTTCAAATACGATGGCGGATTCGTTGCCACAGGCATCGCACCGTCTACATCAGCTTACCAGTCAAAAATTTATCCCAATCCTTCCAATGGCTTATTCTACCTGTCTTTTGACGCGGAGAACAATTTGCCCGTTAACCTGCAGGTGACCGATGCGATGGGCAGGCTGGTGATGAAAGAGAGCTACAAGGACAAATCGCAACTTTGGTTGAAAGCAATAGACATGAGCAGTTTTGGTACCGGCGTATATTTTCTGAAGCTGGAAAACAACGGATATGAAACCATACAGAAACTGATCGTTCAATAGCTTAGACTTTCAGGAAAGAAAAGGGCGCAATGCATCGTGAATCATTGCGCCCTTTTTATGTTTGGGAAATGCTTGTTCCAGGATCATTTCAATTCCACCAGTAAATAAAAATCAGCATCAGCATCACGATGCCGCCGAAGAAATATATGGCATATCCCTGCACTTTCCCCGATTGCAAACCTTTGATGGAAGCAGAAAACTGTCCGGTCGTCCACGCAATGCCATTCATGGTGCCATCCACAATGTTGCGGTCAAACCATGCAGCAGGCCTTCCGATCAAATTGAAAACGATCTTTTTTGTAATAAACAGATAGACTTCATCAATATAAAATTTTGCAAGCGCCGCTTTATAGAAACCTCCGAGCCCCGCTGCAATCCTTTCGGCCCGTTGATTTTGCTTTTGATACAGCAAAAAGGCAATCGCTATTCCTGATAAGGCAAAGCATACGGGCAGTATTGAAAAAACCAGGTTGAAATGTGTTTGAAACGGAACACCATCGGATGTAACAAATGCTGAAAAGGGTACAAAGCCGGTTATCAGGGTGCAGCAGGCCAGCACGAGTAGCGGAATCTTCATGGACCATGTTCCTTCTCCATGCTCCGCTGCATGATCGTGAACTTCATGTGCAGATATGGCTGTATTGAAAGCTGTTTTGTTCCAGAATATGGAAAAGTACAACCGGAACATATAGAATGCTGTGATGCCTGAAGTGATGAGTGCGATATAATAAACAGGCAAGTTTGAACTATGCGCAGCATGCAGAATTTCTTCCTTACTGAAGAATCCAGCAAAAGGCGGTACACCCGAAATGGCCAGACAGGCAATCAGAAACGTGATGTGCGCGACAGGCATTTTTTTTCTCAGTCCGCCCATATCCTTCATTTCATTACTGTGTACTAAATGTATAACGGCTCCGGCACCCAGAAACAGCAATGACTTGAAGAATGCATGCGTAAACAAGTGAAACATCGAAGCCGTGTAACCCAATCCATGTTCACCGCCATAACCTGCCACACCCAATGCAAACATCATATACCCGATCTGCGACATAGTGGAATAAGCCAATACCCTTTTAATATCCGTTTGCGTACAGGCAATCACTGCCGCGAGCATTGCTGAGAAAACGCCAACGGCAGCCACCACCTGCAATGCCACAGGATCAGACATAGCGAAAACCGGAAATAACCTGGCCACTAAAAAAACACCTGCCACTACCATGGTGGCGGCATGAATCAAAGCAGATACAGGCGTTGGACCTTCCATGGCATCCGGCAACCAGATATGCAATGGAAACATGGCTGACTTACCGGCGCCGCCAATAAACACCAGTACCAGTCCCCAACTCAGGGCGGAGACACCCATAAAGGATGCTGAAATGATGGATGCCAGTTGTGGTGTAGGCGTAGTAAGACGTTGCAGGAGTAATGCGAAGTCCAGCGTTTCGGCATAGAATGCAAGAATGAGAATACCGATAAGGAATCCGAAATCAGCGAAGCGTGTAACGATGAATGCTTTCTTGGCGGCAGCAACAGCAGACGGACGGTCGTAATAATATCCGATGAGCAGGTAAGATGATACACCTACCAGCTCCCAGAAAACATAGATCTGAAAAATATTGCTTGCCATCACCAGTCCGAGCATGGAAAAGGTAAAAAGCTGCAGAAATGAAAAATAAGTACTGAACCGTTCTTCACCTTGCATGTAGCCGGTGGAATAGATATGCACCATCAGCGAAACGAAGGTGACGACTACAAGCATCATCACTCCAATAGGATCCAGCGTTATACCCATCCTGATACTGAGTGTATCAGAAAACTTCAGCCACATTACATCAAGCGGCATAATGGTCTGATAAATGCCGTTTGTCTTTCCGTTTACAAAAAAATAAGTATAAGCGGTCAGCAGAGACAAGGCTGCTGAAATTAAGAGCAGCATCGTGGCGATGGCACCGGAAGATTTCCCAATGTATTTTCTTCCAAACAAACCCAGCAGAAGAAAACCTGCCAACGGTAACAGCGGAATAAGAGCGGTGTATTGATAGTTCATTGGTTGCGGTATTTCAGCTCCGGGTGTGCCATTGCAACAGCGGTCGCCCGGTGCCTGACTGACTTTTAAAGGGTTAAAACTTCATCTCCGATGCGTCTTCCACGTCAATGGATTGATGAGTCCTGTAAAGATTGATGATGATGGCTATAGCAACAGCCGCTTCAGCAGCCGCAATGGCAATGATGAATACGGTGAAGAAAATGCCATCCATCCGTTCCGGGTAGAGGTATTTATTGAAGGTGACGAAATTGATGTTCACACTGTTTAATATCAGCTCTACCGACATCAGCATGGTAATCATGTTGCGGCGGGTGAGAAAACCATAAACACCGATGAAGAACAGCGCCGTGCTCACAAACAGTATATGATTCATTGGTACATCACTCATGTTACTGCAGGTTAATGATACTCTGTTGAAAAAAAGAAACTGCAATCAGCACGTCCTTCATGTCACTGATTCCTGACTGACGGGTTTGCGTTTGCTTTTTATTGCAATCACAATACAACCCACCATGGCAGCAAGCAACAGTATACTCACCACTTCAAATGGTAATGCGAAACCATTGCTGCCTGTATCCAGCATCTGTGTGCCGATCATTCCCATATTCCAGCCGAAACTTTTACCGGAGCTGGTGAACCCGTGCTGCACAATAAGCAGGTAGGTTAATGCAAAACCCGACAATGCAGCACACGCTGCGGCAACCGATCTTGTAAGGGTTGGCTTACTCATTTCTGTGCCGGCATGCTGTGTCAGAAAAATTGAAAAAATAATCAGCACAACAATGCCGCCGACATACACGATGATCTGAACCGCTGCAATAAACTCCACCTCCATCCAGAAATAGAGCGCCGCTATACCAATCAAAGAAAAAAGCAACCAGATGGCAGCTCGAAAAACTTTACGCGTGGTGACGGCCAGTAATCCGGTACCCAGCATAAAAGCAGCGATCAGGTAAAAGATGATTTGTGATGCAGTCATATTGCTTACTCGATGCCGGCTCTTATTTTTGATCCGGGCCGGTTAAGTTTCCTTATTAATTTATTCCTGTCGAAAACACTGTGCTCGAAGGTCTGCGCCATTTTTATAGCGTCGGTCGGGCAAGCCACAATGCACAAATTACACATCGTACATAACTCAAGGTGATAGACGAACGTGTCGAGCGCCTTCTTCTTTTTGCCATCGGCGCCTGTTTCAAATTTAGTGATGATCTTAATGGTTCCGTTGGGACAGGCGAGTTCGCAGGCTGTGCATCCGGTGCAGGCATGTTCGTTGTTGCCATCATGCAGCATGACCACTTCGCCTTTAAACCGTTCCGGTAACTGCGGCGGTGTTTCCGGGTAAAGCTGCGTAATGACTTCTTTCCTTGGGTGAAAAAAATAGTAACCTGTCATCCGCATGCCTGTGAGCAGCGACTTTACCGTCCGGTAAACTTCTTTAATGTATTGCGCCAGAAACACAGAGCAAGTTTAGTGAAACTTGTCCGGTTATTTCAGCCCAATAAATTTTCCGGGCAGCGGCAGTGAAACAAAAAGCCGGATGAGCCTGTCAGATACTTCGGCCTGCATCATCAAACCGGCTCTTCACTGCTATAACCTGTTTCAGAAATACCATCCCATAATGGCGATGAAAGTCATCAGCAACAGATTAAACATGGAGATAGGCAGGAGATATTTCCATTCAAGATTCAACAACTGATCAATGCGCAGCCGCGGGAAAGTCCAGCGGAACCACATGATGAGGAAAATGAGAAAGAATGTTTTCCCAAAGAACCAGAGTGAGGAGGGAATGTAATCCATGATGCGGTTAAAGGCATCCCAGTGGCCGATATGAAAGGGCATCCATCCTCCGAAAAAAAGTGTTGCGCCGATACCGCATACGATGAAAATATTGACATATTCCGCCAGGAAAAACAAAGCGAACTTCATGCCTGAGTATTCTGTGTGAAAACCGGCGGTAAGTTCGGACTCGGCCTCTGCCAGGTCGAAAGGAGCCCGGTTGGTTTCTGCCGTAACGGCAATCATGAAAATCACGAAGGAGATGACGGCGGGAATGTGTCCTTTAAAAATCCACCATCCGTTTTGCTGCGATGCAATGATGTCGGATATACTCAGGCTTCCAGTAAGGATAACGATGGACAATACGGCCAACCCTGCCGACAGCTCATAGCTGACAATCTGTGCACCGCTCCGCATGGCACCGAGCAAAGAATATTTGTTGTTGCTTGCCCAGCCTGCCATCAGTATGCCAATAACTGAAATGGAGGAAACGGCAGATATGTAGAGCACGCCGATATTGATATCCCACATCTGAAATCCCTTTGCGAAGGCCATCGGCGCAAGAATCAGCATGGCAACTATCATCACGACGTATGGCGCGAGATTAAACAAAAATTTGTCGGCGCCTGCAGGCGTGAGACCTTCTTTCATCACAAGCTTTAACGTGTCGGCCAGTGTCTGAAAAATTCCCTGCGGCCCAACCCTGTTGGGGCCTAAGCGGATCTGCATGAAAGCAGAAACTTTTCTTTCCATGTAAACAAGCACCAATCCCAGGATGGCAAACAACAGGATGGCCATCAAGCCTACCAGCACAAACTGAATCAATAATGCGACAACCGGATGAAAGGTCGCATTCAGCCAGTTATTCACCCAATTGGTTATGCCTTCAAAACTCCACATTGTTAATTGTCATTGTTAACCGTTCAGTTATGCATAACATTAAACCCTGAATATTTTCCGTTCATCCTGCAGTTCTTGAGTAGCATCATCTGTCAATATCAGGTATTACCAGGTCCAGTGTTCCCATCGTAGCCACAAGGTCTCCGATCTTGCTGCCTTTCACCATGTGATTGAGCGCGGAAAGATTGGAGAAGCCCGGTGAACGGAATTTGATCCGGTAAGGCGTTGTGCCGCCTTCGCTCACTATGTATACACCGAGTTCGCCGCGAGCAGTTTCCACTCTTGTATAGAATTCTCCTTTCGGCAATTTTAAAACTGCTTTTGTTTTGGCCTGAAAGTCTCCTTCGGGAATATTGTCAATCAGTTGTTCGACGATGCTGATGGACTGATTCATCTCGCGCAGTCTAACGAGATATCTTGAAAAAGAATCGCCACCCTGTTCCAGCACCTCTTCAAACTGCAGCTTATCATACACTTCATACGGATAAAGCTTCCGGATGTCGCAACTGACACCGCTGCCCCGTGCCACCGGGCCGGTACAACCATAGGAGATGGCATCTTCCTTACTCAGTATGCCTACCTGCTTCATCCTGTTTTGAAAAATAATATTGCCAGTGATCAGGTCATCATATTCGCCGATTTTCAGTTTGTAGAGTTGCAGAAAATCCTTTACCCGTTTTTGGAAGTTGGGATGAAGGTCGTACATCACGCCGCCGGGCACCATATAATTCATGGTCAACCGGGCACCACAGGTTTCTTCCATGATATCGTTAATGGTTTCGCGTTCGCGGAAAGCATGAAAGAAGGGAGTGAAGGCGCCAAGGTCCATTGACATTGCTCCCCACCACAGCTCATGCGATGCGATACGGGTCAGTTCATCCATCAGTACGCGTATCACCTGTGCCCGCGGCGGAATCTCTATCTGCATGCCCTTCTCCACGCATAAGGCACAACCGTGATTATTGATGTGAGCGGAGAGGTAATCCATCCTGCTTGTCACATAGATGAACTGCCGGTAGGTCAGCGACTCGCACATTTTTTCTATGGAACGGTGGATATAACCAAGGTGAGGTTCTACTTTCAGGATGGTTTCGCCTCTCAGCGTTACCACAAGATGCAGCACACCATGCGTGGAAGGATGCTGCGGCCCGATGTTGATGATCAGGTCGCCTTCTTGCGTGGTGCCTACTTCTTCTGTCATAATTGTTTTTTTACAGCGGATGGTTGCTGCTGAAATGATGCCGCTCCTGCCATCCTGTTCTTTGGGTTACAGTTTTATCATATTCACCGGATCTTCAAAATCTTTTCTCAACGGAAATCCTTCAAAATCATCGGGCAGAATCAATCGCCGCAGATCAGGATGATGCAGAAATGTGACACCGAATAATTCAAATACTTCCCGCTCATGAAATTCCGCCGTGCGCCAGATGTCACTGACGGTTTCTATCTCCGGATTGCCGCGATCGAGTTTTGCCTTCACCACTACATGGTGACGGTAAGCAGTGGAAGTAAGATGATAGATGACTGACAGGTGTGATTTCCAGTCGACACAGGTGAGGCAGAACAAGTAGTCGAACTTCAATAAATCATCATTGCGCAGTTGCGTTGCAAGATTCTTCCAGTTCAACGGATCGGCCAGCACGGTCAGCCATTCGGTGGCTTCCTCAAACGCGGCTCCCGGCGAAAGGAGGGTGATTTTTGTCTTTAATTCTTCGTTGGTCATTTTTCTTCCGGCATTTTTATGCCTTACAGGTCATTCGATCTTGCCGGTTGATGTTACGGCATATCCTGCGCTCCGCTTTTAATCTGTTCCCGTGTGGCACCACTTCTTATTTTTTCCTGCAGGGTGATGAGCGCGTTGAGCAGTGCCTCGGGGCGCGGCGGACATCCGGCAACGTAAACATCTACCGGAATCACATGGTCGGCGCCCTTCACCACGGAATAGGTGTTGTAGAAAAAAGGGCCGCCGCTGATGGCGCAGGCACCCATGGCAATCACGTACTTCGGTTCTGCCATCTGATCATACAATCGCTTCAGCACCGGCGCCATCTTGTTCACGATGGTACCTGCGATAATAATCACATCGGCCTGCCGCGGTGTGGCGCGCGCCACTTCAAATCCAAACCTGGAAAAATCGTATTTCGCGCCGGCCACCGACATCATTTCTATGCCACAGCAACTCGTTGCAAAGGTGAGCGGCCATAATGAATTGGATCGTGCCCAGTTGATCACTTCATCCAGCTTACTCAGCACAACGCCTCCGCCCGGCAATTCATGAACCTGCCCCGGAAATGATTGCTTCTCTGTTATCGGATCAGCTGCTTCCAATCGTCGTATTTTAATTTGAAAATTAAATCGTTTGTATCAAAACTGATTACTGTAACCGGAATAACCAGGTTCAGTCATCACATCCATTTCAATGCTCCCTTTTTATGAGCATACAGAAAACCCAGGAACAGGATGAAGAGAAAAATCACGATCTCCACCAGGGCGGGCCATCCGACCTGCTTCACCACTACGGCCCACGGGTACATAAAAATCAGTTCAACATCAAAAATCAAAAAGATGAGTGCAAACAGATAATAGCCCACATTAAACTGATCCCATGGCGTGCCTTTGGAAGGAATGCCACATTCATAGGCTTGTCCTTTAGCCGGATTGGTGCTGCCTTTTACCAGCAATTTAGCCACAGCCATGCCGCCGGCGGAAAATGCCACGGCAGCACATATCAGCACAATCAGCGATGAAGCACCCATGATATTAAATTAGTGATGGACGAATATAGTGTGTTCGAACAATATACTGTTAAGAGAAGAACGACAATTAATAAATCGTGCAGCTGGAAATCTTTTTAGGTGCCTGCCCTAACTTTCAGCCAACGGATTTTGTCAGCCATATTCCGAGATACGTGGCGGCGATGCCTGCCGCTACGCTGACTGCTGCATATATTCCCAGGTATAAATAATCCTTGTTGTCCATCATCTGCACGCCTTCATAGGTAAATGCGGAAAACGTGGTGAAGCCGCCGCAGAATCCTGTTGTAAGAAACAGCCGCCATTCCGGTGAAAGCAGATTGTTTTTTTCTGCCATTGCATAAAATACGCCGATCAGGAAGCAACCAGTGAGGTTTACAGCAAGCGTGCCGTATGGAAAAACCACCGGATAGAGTTTATAAACGAGTTGCTGCGAGAGAAAACGGGCAACCGTACCTAAGAAACCACCTACACCGACAATGAGCACCAGTTTGTTCAATGTTGAAAAATCAGTTTATTCCTTGCGTATATAACCGGCACTATCATGATCGAAAAAAGCCGATCACCATTCATTAAAAACTTTCATAACTGAACAGGAAGGCAGATTGCTCCAGTCTGCAACATGCAGGTTAATCCAGATCATTCAGTGAGAAAAATTCTCCTTCCATATCCTTGCGGTAGTCGGCCCGCACGAGCTCCCCGTTTTTCAGTACCGGCACCACGTCGGTTAAGTCGGGGCGAAGGCAGTACTTGATATCGTTGATGACACCAAGATGTGCCAGCCGGCGGTAATGAGACGATTGCTTCATGAAATGAAACATGTTACGCCTCGAGTTAAGGTAGAGCTTTTCCGCGGCAAATGCGGAATCGGAATCCACCAGGAAAAACTCTTTGATATGATGAATCAGTGCGCCTGCAAACACGGTGTCTTCGAGGTTAAATTTATCGCGCCAGCCCGAACAAAGCAATAAAGTGTCTTTCCCCTCGCTGATCAGCCATTTCGCCAAAGCGGAAAAATTGAGAAAGCCGCCAATCACCACCTGGTGAGAAGACTCGGTCATCTTGATGGCACGTGTGCCGTTAGTAGTGGTGAGCACGAGTATTTTACCTTTCACTACGCCATTCATAAACTCAAAGGGTGAATTGCCAAAATGAAACCCCTCCACTTTTCTGCCATTGCGTTCACCGGCTAAAATATAGCCCTCCCGCCCTTTGTAGCTCAGGCATTCATCAATCGTTTCAACAGGAATAACCTTTTCGGCACCCTGATCCAATGCCACACACATGGTTGTGGTTGCCCGCAAGACATCTATCACTACCACCACTTTTCCATTGATCGGATACAGCGGTAATAAGCCCGGTGTAAGGCAAACTTCCAGGGTTGATTTATCAGGCAAATGCGATTCTTTTAGTGGTGGAAAGGTAGCCAGAATTTTTAATGTTATCTTTTTCCGGCACAACCATTATTCATAAAACGGCGCGTATTATGGAATGATCCGGTTACTTTTTTGACGCCTAAGCTGAATTGATTCCGGGTAATCAATTCTTCAACACAAACATCAGGCGGGTGAACGAAAATATTTTCCATCATGACAAGAGTGACCCGTGAGAAAATTCCTGCTCAACGCTGTAACCATGAATTGTTAAGGATGAAATCAACCGCATTCCTACAGGCTGTTTATTATCCTTCACCTGAACACGATTGCTTACCAGGAAGCGGAGCGTGCATAGAAGCGATCCGCTTCATGCCAACAACTTTACTTTTTCAAAAACGGCATCTTAACCACCCTGGCCTTCAATTGCCTGTCGCGAATGGATATATAAAGGGTACTGCCTTCGGCGGAAAGCTCCACCGGCACATATCCCATACCAATCGCCTTTTGCAGCGTGAGTGATTGCGTTCCACTCGTTACGGTGCCGATCGTCTTGCCATCTGCATCCACAATATTATGGCCGTGACGGGCAATCCCTTTATCAATCATTTCAAATCCTACCAGTTTACGTGCAACACCATTCTTTTTTTGTGCTTCAATGATATCCCTGGCAACAAAATCCTTGGTGAATTTGGTGATCCAGCCAAGCCCTGCTTCAATCGGTGATGTGGTATCATCTATATCATTACCATACAGGCAAAAACCCATTTCCAGCCGTAATGTATCTCTTGCCCCGAGGCCGATTGGCTGTATGCCGAATTCTTTGCCCGCTTCAAAAATCTTATACCACAGATCTCCCGCATCAGCCGTATCAAAATAAATTTCAAACCCGCCGGCGCCGGTGTAACCGGTGTTTGACATCAGCACATTTTTTACCCCGCCAAAAACGCCGCGCGCAAATTTGTAATAAGGAATCTGCGACAGGTCGGTAGTGGTCAGCTTCTGCAACACTTTAATGGCATTCGGTCCCTGAACAGCCAGCAATCCCGCACGGTCACTGATATTATTCATCTCCGCCCCAAACGTGTTATGCTGCATGATCCAGTTCCAGTCCTTTTCAATATTGGAAGCATTCACCACCAGCATATAAGAATTATCCTGCAGGTGATACACCAGCAAATCATCAACAATACCGCCTTTATCATTGGGCAGGCAGCTATACTGTACATCGCCGATCTTCAGCTTTGATGCATCATTGGAAGTAACGAGCTGAATCAGCTCAAGCGCGCGTGAACCCTTGATCACAAATTCACCCATGTGAGAAACATCAAACACGCCTACATTTTCACGCACACATTGGTGCTCGGCATTGATGCCGGCATAGGAGATCGGCATATTGAAACCTGCAAACTCAGCCATCTTTGCGCCGAGTTTTATATGTGTGTCTGTTAAGAGTGTTGTTTTCATAGCAAGCAGTACGGGTGCATAATGTTTGCGCAAAGATAGATTTTATACTATCATTTTGCTGTATGCGCAGCCGCCGCTGAAACCTGATTTTGAGAACATGCCGCCGCTGCTGCAATCGCATCAGCACAATCACCGTGCACCGTTTTCAACGAGGTTCAGCTATGCATGCAGGTGTCATCTTATTTCCGGGTGAAGCAATCAATAGCGGTAAAATCCGCGCCCGGTCTTTTTCCCCAGGCATCCTGCATCCACCATCTGCTGCTGAATGTCACTGGGCCTGAAACGCGGCTCATGCTGCATCAATTCATACAATGATTTTGTTACGTTCAGGTTGGCATCTACGCCGATGAGGTCTATCAGCCTGAAAGGCCCCATCCTGAATCCGCGTGATTCGAGCAACTGATCAATAGCTGCAACGGGAGCGACTTTTTCCTCCAGCAGGCGGAGCGATTCGGTATGATACATCTTGCCGATACGGTTCACGATAAAGCCCGGCTTGTCTTTCGCCATCACCGGCTGTTTACCCATTTTGACGGCAAGCGCAAAAACCGTTTTGGCGCAGGCTTCCGCCGTCCGTTCTCCTGACACTACTTCCACCAGCTTCATGAGATAAGCAGGATTAAAAAAATGCATGCCCGCAACACGTTCCGGGTAAGGAATTGCTGCTGACAGCATTGTAATAGGTATGGAAGAAGTGTTGGAACAAAAAATGGATTCATCCGCTTCTGTTAATTGCGCCAATTGCCGGAAGAGATTTGTTTTAATTTCCAGTCGCTCCACGATCGCTTCAATCACAACGTCTGCCGCCAGGTCGCTGAAATTACCGGAAGGATGAATGCGCGACAATATCCTTTGCTGCTCTGCAGCATCAATTTTTCCTTTTTCAACAGCAATAGTCAGGTTATCCGTGATAGCGTCGATTCCATGACGGAGAGCCTTATCTTCCACATCATATAAAATGGTATTGTAACCGGCCTGCGCGGCGAGCTGCGCTATGCCTGCGCCCATTGTGCCTGCACCAACAACTGCAATGGAATGGATTTGTTCTATCGTTTTCATGGTTGCGCTACTGAAGATCATCAGCGCCGGAACTGCAAGTTACAGTGTAATAAGATCACTTGAACGATTCATCTTCCATTCGCCCGGCAGGAGCAGTGCATGCGCTTCAAATTAACCCGCCTTCCAAATCAGGTAATGGCGAATATATGATGCGGATTTTCCTGACAAACACCGAAGCAAACGAATGACAGACTGATGCGCTTAAACTGAGTGATAATATACATACGCGCAGACATTAACTTCCTGTCATCTTGCTATCTTTACCAGTTAAACTCTCTTTGAGAAAACCTGCGTTAAACATTCATCACCCGTGTTACTCCTGCTTCCTGTAGCAGCCGCCGACCATGGATAAGGCATTACGTCATTCCGCAACTTCACTGTTTGCTTCCTTACTGAAAAAAGTAAGGGATAAAGAGCTGCGTGAATTTATGGAGACTTACGCCGCGCAAAACAAATCTTTTGAAACAGCGTTCCTGCTGAAGTTTGCAGACCGGCTTAAAATTTCAGGCAAAGACAAATTCCAATTACTCATTCAGCAGATTATCGCTGATGATGAAGCGAACGGCGGCTATATAACAACTGTTGCAGCGCGGCTCGATACATTACTGTTGCAGGCGGCAGATCAATTAGCATCAAAAAACTACCTCGACCCGTTTCACCTGGCAGTGGTGCTGATTGAATTCGTTCATCCGCTCCTTGGACGCCATGATGATCCCGAACTGCTCCTGCAACAAAAAGTCATCGCGGCTTTTTCATTGCTCGATGATATCATGCATGCCGATGCCGGCCCTCAGTTGAAAGAACTCATCTTTGAAACGGCTTTGCAGCAGGCGCTCAAAGACGAATACCGGCACTCCGGCGTGGCAGATGACTGGATCAACCTGCTCTTAGACGGTGCGGCAAACGAAGAACAGCAATACCGTATCCTGTCATTGCTTGAACAGCTGATTACAGCATCTGGTAAACTGCAGAAAAGCGCAGTTAATGAGCGGTATGAAGAATTTTTTCTTCGGAAAAAGATACAACTGCTGGAAAAGATGGGCAGAGTAGAGGAAGCGCACCTGGTGATGGAAGGCAACCTGCGGATCAAGGCATTCAGGCGGCAGCTGATTGATGAATATATAATGAAGAAAGATTTTGCTGCGGCTAAAGAACTGCTGAAGGAAAGCAAACGCAGCGAGATGCAGAAGGGACGGTTGTATAGCAGTTCGGAATGGGATATACTGATTTTAAAAATCGCCCTGCTGGAAAACGACCAGCGTACTATACGGCAGACAGGCTTGCGGCTGTTTTATGACCGTTTCAACATCGAATACTATCGTCACGTGAAATCTACTTACGAATCTGAAAAGTGGGCGGCGGAGGTCGAAAAAATAATCAGTTCGCTGAAAGCGGAAACACATTTCGGGTTACCGGGCTTCCGGGCATTGGCAGCTATTTATACCGAAGAAAAATACTGGCCGCGCCTGCTGGCACTCGTCCAAAAAAATGCATCGCTGGAATTTGTGGAAACGTACTATGATCTGCTGAAAGACCGGTTTCCGCAAGAACTGGCAGACATTTACCGGGTGGCCCTTCGGCGGTATGCCGAACAAAATATGGGACGTGAACACTACGAATACATGGTAAAAATGCTGCGCAAGATTCAATCATTGCCGACCGGTATCAGCATTGCAAAATCACTCACCAACGAATTTAAAGTGAAATACAGCAACCGCAGAAATATGGTGAAGGCGTTGAACAAATTAGTTTTCTGAACATCCGATTTTGCCTGATAACTTTCTTACCTCGCTGCTTCAAACTGCTCCAGGAACCGCACATCATTTTCAAACAGCATGCGGATATCAGGGATATCATATTTGAGCAATACTAATCTTTCAATACCCATTCCCCAGGCATAGCCGGTATACACTTCCGGATCAATCTTACAATTCTCCAGCACCTTCGGATGAACCATACCGCAGCCCAGTATCTCCATCCATTTTACAGTTCCCTTCCGCCTGATGTCCAGTTCCGCGGATACCTCCGTAAAAGGAAAATAGGAAGGCCGGAAACGCCATTCGAAATCATCCCCGAAAAATTCTTTGAAGAAATAATACATCGTCTGTTTAAGATCGGCGAAGGAGACATTTTTATCAACGTACAGTCCTTCCAGCTGATGAAAAATAACATGGTGTTTGTACGTGATGGTTTCGTTGCGGTAAACACGTCCGGGCGCTATGATGCGGATGGGAGGTTTTTGTGTTTCCATCACCCTTATCTGCACATTGCTGGTTTGCGAACGGAGAATGATACCCGGATTTTCTATATAGAATGAATCCGTCATGTCACGCGCCGGATGATCTTCCGGAATGTTCAACGCCGTGAAGTTGTGCCATTCATCTTCAATCTCCGGACCTTCCGCCACCTGGAAACCGATGCGTCCGAATATATCAATCACCTTTTTACGGATCACTGCCACCGGATGTCTTGAACCCAGTGCCATCGGATTGCCCGGCATGGAGAGATCAATTGTTTCAGATTTGGATGAAGTGGTTGTGGATGAAAGCTGATCTTTTAAAAGTTGAAATTTCTCTTCTGCCTTTTGCTTCAGCGCATTCACCACCTGCCCGAACTCCTTCTTGCGCTCATTGGGCACCTGCTTCATTTCAGCAAACACATCCTTGATCACGTTTTTGCTGCCGAGATACCGTATCCGGAATTGCTCCAGTGCTGCCGCATTTGAAATCACCTCCGCTTCCATTTCCTGCAGCATGGTAGCTACCTTCTCGAATAGTTCGTTTGCCATCATGTTAATTATGAAGCACAAAGAACGTGAAGAAAAATCAAATTCACAGGCAATGTGTGCCATGAATTTGCCGGTGGCGTTCCGTACTACCGAGCAATTGTAATTTTGCCTGAGGTCATCATCCTCGACAATTATTTATGAATGTAAATTTGACGAGTGCATTCGTCAGCCCTGTACAAAATATCTTCCTTCCCAATAAAAAACCCTGACGGGTTTCCTCATCAGGGTTTATGACTTCGCTACTGCATAAATTCCCCGCTACGCATAACCAATAACTGATTACCGCTTCACCACCTTCTTCACAACCGTTTGCTCAGCGGTAGCAATTTTTATAAAATATACACCTGCCGCAAGACTGGACATATCGATCGTGCTTTCATTTTTCAGCAACGCCAATCTTTCACCGGTTATGTTCGCCAGTTCCACTTCAAAATCGGTTGTGGTCGCAAGCGTTATATTCAGCCGGTCAGTTACGGGATTGGGGAAAATGGCAACCGGCGTATCAGCCTGCATATCTTCATCCATCTTGCAGGGCACCGTTACGGCTACTACATCTGAAAGTTTTGTACATCCATTCGCATTCGTTACTTCCACCTTATAATTTCCCTGTTCCGTTGCCGTATAAGCCGATTCCGTGGCCCCGGAAATATAATTGCTCCCTTTCCTCCATTTGTAAGTGAGGCCGGCACCTGTATTGGCCTGCAGCACTACACTGCCACCTGCACAGAAAGTGGTAGGACCCTGTGGCGTTATGATGGCCAGGGGATCTTCATACTCAGTAACTTTCACAGTTGCAGATGTATTGGTACAGCCGGTTGTAGTATTCGTGACTACTACTTTGTATTTCCCTTTCGAGTCAATCGTATACGAAATGCCTGTTGCACCGGCCACCGGTTCATCTTTGTTCAGCCACTGGTATGACCTGTTCGATCCTCCGGATGCAGTGAGCACGACATCTGTGCCCTTGCAAATCGTAAGGGGTCCGGCAGGAGTTACATTTGCTTCCGGCTGGGCTTTCACCTCCAGTACCAGTTCATTGGAATAATCTGTTCCACCGCCGGGGCAAATTGCCTTTAACACATAGTAGAACGTACCTTTATTCAACTTGTCGGTCGTATAAGAAGTAGTAGTTGCTCCGCTTCCACCACTCACATTCGAATAGGGCCCGCCGGGTGTTCCTGACACCATCCATTGGTAAGTGCCGGACGGATCCTCCGTAACACCGTTGGCCGTCATCACCAAAATATCCTTTGCACACAGCGTCGCCGATGTAGGAGTAACTACTCCGCCATTGGCCACACAACCGCTGGTAAAATCGTCGTATCCGATATCATGCGGAGCTGTTCTTACCTGGCAATCAATGTCGGTAGTGTCATAAGCGGGAGGTGTAGTTCCTGTTCCATCCAGGGAAGCAGACAAGTAAGTGCCGTGCAAATCATTAGCCTGATTAACAAATTTGGGATCGGCGACCTGCGTGTTGGCATCAGTGCCCGGGTTTAATGTCATGGCGGCCTGCCAGTCAGCAAGTGTCGCGTAATTTATCGTCAGGGCCCTGCCTATATAACCATTCGTATTATCGGCCAAAAAGTAATTATTGTAATCGGCCAGCGATCCTGCATTGCCATAAAAATTTGAAGATTGCGTGTAGATGCAACCATGATTAGCAACACCTGTTTGCCCGATGGTAAAATTTGCAAAAACATTATTTTTTATCTGAAAAGTTTTAGTGGTGCTGAGAATGGATAAGCATACTGATGATACATTGGGGAATGTGCTTCCATTCAGACTTATGCTGTTGTTGAATATGTCTGATGTGATAGTACCCGCACCCGTGTCTGGAAAATAAATGCCAATAACAGCAGTCTGCGCAGTTGGAACGCCAGTATATGATGTCAAAAGATTACTGATGCTGTTATTATAAATCCTGAAATTTACTACCTGGTTATCCCATTCAATTCTTATGCCTGTAAGATAATAGACGGAACTTTGACCGGTATTATTTCGCTTTAATGTGCGGATAATATTGTTGCTTATTTCATTGGTGCCCCATGAATTCACAATCTGAAGACCATTAATATGACCTCCCGAGCCCGTGCTGGAAATATTTTCAACGATACAGTTGCGAACTACAAAATTTTTCTGCCCGCTAATATTTATTCCATATACTCCACTTGTGCTAATGATGTCGTCCGGTACAGCCGGATCACCAATGTAGTTAAAGGTGCTGCAGGATGAAGTAATGATTTGGTTGCCTTCATCAGCGGGGCCGGTTGCATTATTTGGTGCACTAATACTTATACCGAAGTTGCAGTCTTTTATGCTTATATCGCGATAGGTATTATTTGAGTTGGTGCCCGGAAAACCGCCCGGAGACGTGGTGCTAAACGAAGATATTCCATACACATCTCCATGTGCGCGATTCAGGTCAATCGAAATCTTATCGAACAGGTTATTCTGTGCGCCTTTCGCTCCTGATATTTCAAAAAGAGCCAGTCCTATTTCAACGGTCTGCGGAGCGCCATGGGTAATGAGGTTGAGGTTACTGATAGTCGTATAAGATGCGCACACACCAAGCAGCGGTTCTTCATTATGGCTTAAGGCTGTCGTACTCACCCCTGTTCCGAAACCTCCTCCCGATGCGGCGACGCTGGAACCCCTGTATGCCAAAGTTGCCGGAATACCTGTTTTGGAAATTGTAAGGACATTGGTAATGCTCGCATTGGGGGTTGCCACAAAAATGGGAAATATATTATCCCCGTTGGCCGTAGTAGTATCATATTGTGCATCGGTCAGATTTAAAGTGACAGCACCTGTAATGCCGCGGTGATTTACATCTGCAACCGCTTCTGTTATGCTGTTGTAAGTTTGACCAACACCCACATTGTAAGTCCCGGCAGCAAGAACAGCCGGTGCGCCAGGCGTAAAACGGAAGTTGTAGGAAGGCCATCCGCTTAAAGGACTTAACATGCGGTGACTAACTATGGAAGAACCCGTGACTGCATCAATAAAATTGTTATTGCCCCCTGCACCCCATTCAATACCTATCATGGCGCCACCACTGGTGGTTTGCGCTCCAATAACATTTAATGATCCGTATCGGAATTCAATAACATTGGTAGATTCATAGAGTATCACCTGGCAGTTCATCCTCACATTACTACCTGTTGTGCCGGTATACGTTGGATAGTTGGAATATTGAATGGTAAACGTTCTGCTGCCCGGCGCACCTTGTGTCTGATACAGAATATCTGATGACGCATCATCAGTCAAATTATTAAACCATGGAGCAAGACTCTGGTTAGGGCCTGTCGTGGTTACCATATTCGAATTCCCTGCAGAAGTTGAAGGTGCAACGGCATCAAACCAGACTACGCCGTTGGTGCTTAAACCGAGGGTGGTATAGGTTATGCCATTATAAACAAAATCAAAACCGACAGGAATACCGGTTTCATTTGCATTGTCGCCCGTAGCCACAGAGGAGGTTGCCCCACCGCCAATCGTAATGGCAGTGTATGCTTCATTAAAGGTAGTCCTGGTAAAGAGTGGCTGAGCGCTCAGCCGTAGGCTCATGAATGCGAATACGGCAATGATGCAGGTTGCCATCCGGAGTAACTGCTGTTTCATGTGATGCGGGGTTTTTAAAGGGTTCATGTGATCAGGATTTCGGGAACAAAAAATTTTGACACAAACATGCATTCCGAGGTGAATGGATCCTATCACCAATTATGGTGAATCTCCGGAGCGTTGCGTTAGTACTTTATGGATAGGAAAAAGGGACGGTTCCCGGCAATTTGAATTTTTCAACATTGATTTCCAGTCGTAATCTGAAAAATATATCGACCGGTAAATCCAAGAAGCTATCTCAAAACAGGCAAGCAATGCAGTCATGCCTGATATATTCAAGTATCTGTCAATGAATTGATGAGATGCTGATCCCGATCAATCGCATAGGCGTCAAGCTAAAACAGGACACTTTTAAAAAAAGGAGTGGAGAAATGGGAATGTTTGTATAGGAGGAATCAAAAAAAGTAGGTGCTATTTAGGTGAAACCAAATTACGACATCTAATGACACCCAAAAGCACCTGCTCAAAACAGGCAAAAAGTTTCAACAGTATAATACAAAAAGTAAAAAATATTACGTGCAACCGCTTTGCCCGCCAAAGTGGATTTAAGCTTAGAATAGCGAAAAAGGTAACGGGCAAGTCAATGATACTTGGATTTTTTATGCTGGCACTGCAAAACAAGAATACGCTGCAGGGATGCGCAGAACAGATTTGCCGTGTGAGTCGTAAAATGGTATCTAAACAAGCGATCTGGTCGCGGATCAGCGACGGGTTGATCCGGTTTTTGATGTTGGCATTGAAATTCGAGACCAGCCACCAGGTATCAATCAATGCTAAGCAAGTCAAGATGCATCCGGTTTTAAAACGCTTTAAAAGGATATTGCTTCAAGACAGCACCACCCTTGCACAGCAGGCCAATTGCCGGCGAAGAAAAGCAAGGGAAGACAGAGATTATCGACTCCAGCATAGTAAGGAGTATTATGAACTGTTAGGTTAACAGCTATTGATCACCTCGGAAGATGCCACCATCTTTAAATGCCGGAAAAGTCAATTTAATCTTCAAAGACTCATTGATAAAAGCATATCGTTCACCCAACAAAGAGTACAAGCCATCATTTATCTGATGCTTCTGTTCATTGTGCTGTTTCAGGTAACGGTATATAACTATGTTCAATCAAAAGCATCGCAGATCAAAAATAAAGGTATCAGTATGCTCAGGTTGTGCAGATATATCTCCAGCAACGTTTACCGATTCCTGGAAAATTCACTCAACAAACTACTGGGCGAAATCATTTATTATCGCTGCTATGAACATCGAGATGACCGATTAACATTCATTCAAAAATTGAAATTAACTTGACGCAAATGTGATCAATCGGGACAGACTGACTACAACAATTTTGAGATAGCTTCTGAATTTCTACAAGGGCAGCGAATCAGCACCCATAAGAATGATTGCCATAAACCTTTGAAAAACAGCATCTGCAATGAAGCGATGTATAACTGTTTCTTCCTCAATATCCCTTTGATATAGTTTTCGACACTGCTTCTCCCACTGAGTTTACATGCAGCTTCCTGTATATCCTGCTGATATGGGAGTGCACTGTTTCAAAGCTGATGAAAAGCTCATCCGCAATCATTTTATACGATTTACCTTTTACCAAAAGATTCAGCACCACTTTCTCGCGCGGGCTCAGGCTGTTGAATTCATCCTGCTCGGATTTAGACGGCCGGAGTTTAGAAAACTGGTCAAGCACTTTTCGTGCGATAACCGGTGTCATCGGCGCGCCGCCCAAATAGACTTCATTTATATATTGAATAAGTGATTCCATGTTGGCATTCTTCAGCACATAACCATTGGCGCCTGCACAAATGGAGTCGAATACTTTTTCATCATCTTCAAAACCGGTAAGCATCAGCACAGGCAAGTCGGGAAACTTTGTCCGCAGCAGTTTCACCGCATCAATCCCACTCATAAAAGGCATATCAATATCCATCAGCACCACGTCGGGCCTGGTGACTTCGATCTCCTTAATCAGGTGATTGCAGGATTCAAAGCCTGCGGCGAATATCAAATTTTGTGTGGTAGATAACAGCATTTCCACCGAATCACGCACATCTTTATGATCATCAAATATTATAATCCGCAAAATCCTGTTTTCTGAAACTGACATAACACAAAAGTGAAGGAGGACGTATTAACTGTCTATCACCATTTATGGTGAAATCTTTATTTCAATCTGAATAGTGGTTCCCTTTCCCGGTGCCGATTCCATCCTGAATTTTCCGCCGATCTCCCGCGATCGCGCTTGTATGTTTTTTATGCCGTTGCCATTGTACAACTTCTCCTCCAGCACAACGGAATCGCTGGCAGGAAGCTTTCCACCATGATCATGCAGCATAAAGCCTCTCCCGTTATCCGCAATCGTCATTATCAATTTACTTCCGTCTTTTTTAATGATGATATTAACCTCCGAACATTCAGCATATTTAATAATGTTGTGCAGCGCTTCCTTATAAATGTAGAAGAGGTTCTTTCGCTTCGACATTTCCAATTTGGTTTCACCGGTGCTTTGATCAGACGCGATGTTAAACTGAATCCCGGCAGCACCCAGGAGTGATGCAGCATAGCTTTCCATCCTGATCACCAAATTCCGGAGGGTATCATTGGTTGCTTTAACCGCCCACACAGCATCACTGGTTTTATCTACGATTTCGCGGGAAGAGATTTTTATCTTGTCGAGAATGGACAATGTCTCATCCGCCTTTTCCTGCATCAGCTTTACGCTCGCCACCTGGCTGAATAAGCTGATGCTGCCCAACGTGGAACCGATATCATCATGCAGATCTCGGGCTATCTTATTTCTCACTTCCTGCATTTTAATAATCTGGCTCATCCTGTAACGGTAAAATGCGTACCCTGCTGCTAGTACCGAAAAGATCACGCTCAGATAGAACAAGTTGGTTCTGTAAAACGGCGGCGTGATAATAATCGGAACAGAGCGTGTTTCACTCTCCGCGCCATCACTGTTGACGGCTTTAAACTTAAGCTCATAATTTCCCGGCGGCAAATTGGTGTAGGTGATATATGGATTGTTTTCATTGTTTCTCCAGTCGTGATCAATACCCGTTAACTGGTAGATGTATGTAACCTGGTCGTTATTTGAAAAACAGTTTGAGGAAAGATAAAACCTGAGAAAATTCCGGTCGTATTTAAAAATCAATCGTTGCAGCAGAAGTGAGTCCGATGCTTCATCCATCACCCACAACCTGGTAATTTGTACACGCGGCTTCTCTGCATCTCTTTGAATCTGATGCGGATTGAAGGAGAGGAAGCCTCCTTCAAAACCTGCGGAAAGCGTGGAATCATGGTCGTTGAAAAAATACCCGTCAAGTCCTTGCGGGATACCTTGCTTCGAATCAAACAGCTTATACACTTCTTTCGATATGTCGTAACTCAGGAGGCCTTTGGCGGTAATGATCCAAAGGTGCTGATCATCTTGTTTTGCCAAACCCTGCAGTGATTTGTATTCACCTTTCAGGAAGGAGAACGGAGCGCTATCATTCTCCGGATAAAACCGGATCAGTCCTGAAACCCCTGACGTCAACCAAAAACTGCCGTCCTCATTTTCAGCAATATCATATACATCATTTAAATGAATTAAATCATTTCCTTTCCTGTTTTTCCACTCCCGTTCAAAAATCAGGATATCATGCAGCATGGTATCTGCGAATGGAAACAGGTCGGGATCAAATTCCGGAGGTAATATGAATTGGGTGATCCCCTTTGTTGCTCCGCAAATCCACATGCGGTTATTTGAATCCACATATAGCTTGCGAAAAAGATTCTCGATAATCACCGTGTCACCACGGCCCTGGATGAGCCTGAACAAATTTTTGCGCTGCAGGTCAGCCATCACAACAACATGACCATATGGTAAGCCACAGAGTAAATTCCTATTACCGTCCGGGAATTCAGTGATGTAGTTGTATCGTGAAGCATAGACAGCATAAAAACCCTTGTTATCCATCTCCGGATTGGTTGGAATCAACTTTAATGCAACCGATCTGGTGTCGAGCATAAAAATCGTCTTATTCGTTCCGATAAAAACAGTCCCATTACGGCTTAAGTAAATGCTGGTGAGCTGAAGCCTTTCTTTCCTGTAGTTAAAGGATTTGAAGTGATATTGCTTTTCTGTTTTGTTCCGGTAAAACAAACCACAGGCCGAAACGATGTATTCAGTTCCGTCTGTTGTGATAACACGATCAAATACCCTGCAACTGATTTTTTCTCCGGGAACCGGGAGCAACGTTACCTCGAACTGGTTTTGAATCGGATCATAAACGTATAAACCCTGCTCCGTTCCCACCCACATCCGGTTATAGTCATCACGGTAAATGCAGTAAACTTTCGTGGTGAATAGCTCAGGAGCATGATGCCCTGTGAGAAAGATCTTATTTTTTAAATCGAAGAAATGAAGCCCTGATGCTTTACTGCCGCACCACAGCACCTTATGATCATCTTCCGCGATGCTGATAAATTCATCACTCGAAAAATTCAGCTTTCCGGTGCCGTCAAAAATATAGCTCGCCACCAGATTTGCATCTTTATCAAATTGATGAAGAGCATTGTCCCAGGCCCCGCACCAGATGAACCCATCGCTTGCCAACAGTGCGGTATTAACCGTTAACGCACCCTGAATCGGCGACCCCGGCGTACTCTTCAGAGGAACATCGCCTAATTTTTTCAATGAACGGGTCAAAGCCCCGACAAATACCGTGGAGTCCTTTACAATCAACGCATACGTACTTCTTAACCCGGAAAAGTTTGCAAAACTTAAAAGTCCATTTGTTTCCAGTGGCAGCACGTTTCTTGTTTCAAGATTAAATAGCTGCAGGCCTCCATTGTTGAGCCCGATCCAGAGTGCATTTCGCAGGGAATCAAACAGGATAACATTAATACTGCTGGAGAAAAGACCTGTGTTGCTCCTGTTATAGGTCATGAACTTTTGTGTTCTGAAATCATAAGCACAAAAACCTGAAGTAGCAGTACCAATCCATAAGATGGAATCATTATCATATGCAAGGCAAGTGATGTCGTTACTGCATAGCGAAGTGGAATCGTTCACACGATTCCGGAAAACATAAAAACCACGGCCGTCAAAGCGGTTGAGTCCATCCTTCGATCCGAACCACATGAATCCCTGCTTATCATGGAGCATGCAGGTGATACGGTTGTCGGAAAGGCCATCCTGTGAGGTGAGATGCTTGAAGGCAATCGACTTTTCCTGAGCCAGTACGGATTGCAAGGAAAGCAGCCACAATGAAAGCAGTAAAATCAGGAGGCGCATGAAAAAATGGAATGGCGTTACAACACAATATACTTAAAGATAAATATGGTGTGAGGTGCAGACGCCAGGCATGGCGGATTTGCAATCCATCAATACTTTATTGAAGATGAGACGCCGGGCATGGCATCTCTACGATCAATCATAAAAGAATTTATCCTCCTTCCATTTTATAGGGTTGTTGATGATATATGTGGAAATCCGAACATATTCAAGGTAATTGCGGATGATATGATCTTGAAATCGCTCCTGCCAATCAAATTCAATATGGTGATTGCGGGCGTAGATAGTCACCGATGATTTGAAACCACGATTAACAGAACCTAAATTTTTGGATTGTGGTCCGAATTGGTTTTTCGGCAATTCGTTGAATTTAGCGCCCGTAGAGAGGTTATGCATGGCGTCTTTTATTCCACCATCGTGCGGAATATCCGATGTAGAAACGCCATGTATGGCGTCTCTACCAGACATTATTTGTTTTTTTTCAGAGGTGTTGAATTTATTTTCCCCAATCATCAAAATCCCATGAAAATGATTCGGCATCACCTGAAATGAATTCAACGTCAAATTCATATCAGGTCGTATTTCCGGTGTTCTTGCCCATTCCGCATGTGCAATCCTTACTAATTCATGTAGATGCATTTCACCGTCTTCTATTTCCCCAAAATATTTTTTACGGTCTTTCGTGCAGATGGTAATGAAATATGATCCTGGTAAACCATAATTCCAATGCTGCAATCGCGACGATGGGATCCGGTATTTGTTTTTGAATTTGCGCATAACATATTTATATATATTCCACTAATATGAATGTTGCTCAAGCAATGCACATCTAAATGAAGTAGTCTCATTATTGAATCATTTGAGAAAGGATGATATCGTTGTTGGGGAGCCATTAATCCCGGCCTCCTGAGCATCCGGATTTTCAATATGGAACTGCAATCTGTGATTTTATTTAGCTCGTTGAATGGAACCTTGCTGCCGTTGTTAGTCTTCACAAAGCCCGCGCGAGCTTCAGACCAACAACTTGAAACATATTTACTCATATACATTCTGAGGCAGGCAATCTGCTCCGTTAACAGGATCTAAGCTTTTTTTTGAAAGCAGTTCTTCTTCAACTCATTCACATCAGTGCCGTGCTTCAATGGCCGGCAGATTAATCTTTCACATTTGAATCAGGGTTTATAAATTGCAAATAATTTACTGTCAAGCATTTCAAAATAAAATTCAAAAGTGACTCCACCGATGAGCGAGCATACTGTCCTCCGCGGTAGCGGGGCAAAAATCCGGCAACTGTCCGCATCTCAACGAATGGTGCAGCCGGTAAATGAACAACCTATAAAAAAGTGCCTGCTGCTTTTTTTAGTAATCATCTTATTCCCGGGTTTTTCATTTGCGCAAAAGCAGGGACAATCACTGATCGATTCACTTCTTTCCGAACTACAAACAGCAACAGATGACACCGGCAAGGTTAACCTGCTGATCAGTCTCAGTTATAATTACACATTAACCGATCCTGATATTGCATTAAAATACGGAAATGAGGGATTGCAGCTTGCGGAAAAACTCAACTGGAAAAAAGGAACTGCCAATGCCAACAGAACCATTGGAATAAATTACTGTTTCGGGAAGTCCGAATATTCAAAAAGTCTGGATTATTTTTCAAAAGCACTCGAACTGGTCGTGGAAATAAATGACAGGTCCGGAATGGCCAAAGTGCTCAGCAATCTTGGCGTCGTTTACTGGTATCAATCCGATTTTCCCAAAGCCCTGGAATATTATTTTAACGCATTAAAGATTGATGAGGAATTAGGCGACAAAAGCGGCATGGCACGCACACTGGGCAATATTGGTATTGTTTATAACAGCCGGGAAGATTATCACAAAGCGCTGGAGTATATGCTTAAGGCAAATGATATAGATGAAGAATTGGGAAATACCGGCGGAATAGCTTCGAATCTCGGCAACATCGGCGAGATATACAGAAGCCTGGCAGATTTTCCAAAGGCATTGGAATATGAGTCAAGGGCGCTGAAGCTTTGTGAAGAGCTGGGCGATAAAAATGGAATAGCCAGAAACCTCGGTAATATCGGGGCCGTTTATAATGATCAAAGGAATTATCCCAAAGCACTGGAATATTATTTTAATGCATTAAAGATCAGTAAAGAGCTGGGGCTTAAAATTGGCATGGCAACAAACCTCGGCGATATCGGAGGGACCTATTTATCTATCGCAAAAAACAACAACAGAGAAGAGCTCAATAAATTGTTTGCCGGCAGTAAGACACGGGCATTGCAACAGGCCAGGAATTATACAGACAGTGCCATAACTATTCTCAGCGAAATCGGAGAGTTGAATACGCTCTTCAGCAATTATGAAAAGCTGAGTGAGATACAGGCATTGCTCGGAGACCCCGCAGGCGCCCTGGAAAGTTTTAAGATGTACGCCGCCATCAAAGATTCTGTTTTTAATACCGAGAAAGACAAGAAGCTGACTGAAACCGCCATGCAGTATGAGTTCGATAAAAAGGAAGCCGCGGCAAAAGCAATGCAGGAAAAAAGCTACATCCGGCAACGCAATATCCGCAATTCCATAGCGGCAGGACTTGCCGGCGCGCTTATATTTTTAGCAGTAGTATACCGGCAGCGAAACAGGATTGGAAAGGAGAAAAAAAAGAGCGATGCAGAGAAACAGCGCAGCGAAGAATTGCTGCTCAATATTCTTCCTGCCGAAGTTGCCGAAGAACTGAAAACTACCGGCAGGGCTAAAGCCAAAGCGTTTACGATGGTGACCGTCATGTTCACCGATTTCAAAGATTTCACACGCGTCAGTGAAAAAGTAAGCGCCGAATTATTGGTGGATGAAATACATTATTGCTTCAGCGCCTTCGATAATATCATTCAGCAATACAGGATAGAAAAGATAAAAACCATCGGCGATGCCTACCTCTGCGCAAGTGGCTTGCCTGTTTCCAGCTATACTCATGCTATTGATATGGTTAAGGCCGCCATTGAAATACGCGACTTTATGATCACCCGAAAAAAAGAGAAAGAGGCGAAAGGTGAAATACCATTTGAGTTACGCATCGGAATTCATACCGGACCGGTGGTGGCCGGAATTGTCGGGCTCAAGAAATACGCTTATGATATCTGGGGCGATACCGTAAATACCGCCGCCCGTATGGAACAAAACAGTGAGGTAGGAAAAGTAAATATCAGCGGCAGCACGTATGAATTGGTAAAAGAACGATTCAGATGTGAATACAGGGGAAAAATTGAAGCTAAAAACAAAGGAGTAATTGATATGTATTTCGCGGAGCTATCATGATAGGTGTATTATTGTTCAGCCTCCTGTTAGTCCCGTTAGTCCGGATTTTTTTCAATCCGGACTGAATGAGATGAGGATTTTTAATCCACCTGAACTGGCGCAGTTCTTATCAGAGCCTAAAGGGTAGAAAGACTTATGCAGCAATCAAAGCCGCTATATATTTATTGGCGCCGTTGTTGGTCTTAACAGTGCTTGCAGGATGCTGAGACCAACAACCGGAGCCTCTTTGCCCGCGGTCGGTATCGGAGTCAGCTTTATTGCATCCAAATAAGGTAAATGCGGATTTCAGCGACGGCATAAATATTTATCACACCAATTTTCGTCAGCCCTAAAATGATTCTTCCCTTCATTTCAACCGAACAGCACTCAGCTCCATCTCCCTCGATTTCCCTTTCAGGTGAATAGACCCTACGGAGTGCGTTTCATACCGTGAAACAGGCGGGAAGCTCCGGAGCAGTTCATTGGAAATCAGCAATTCGCTTTTCAGCTCTTTGCACATGCCCTGAATGCGCGATGCCGTATTCACCACATCACCCGAATAGCTGATGTCGCGCTTGATGATTCCTATTTCACCCACCACCACTTTTCCGCAATGAATGCCTGCCTTGAATCCGGGCACCACGCCGTATTTTTTCAGGTACTGCTCCTTCTTTTTTTCTATTAACCTTTTCATGTCATAAAAGCAATCAATGCACTGCAGGTCCCGTTCATCCCCGTAATATTTCCACACGATGATGATGCCATCCCCGAGATATTGATAAATCTCGCCTCCATAATCAAGGATGGAATACGTGATGTTGCCAAAATAATTTCTGAGAAATTGATGATACCGTTCATCACTTAACGTTTCTGCAATAGTGGTTGAATCATTCAGGTCGGCAAACATAAAAATCCTGTTTTCAATCTTCGGCGTATTGTAGGTGCCCCTGATAATCTTCCATAACACACCCGGTCCGAATTTAATGGACACCTGCAGCATGAGTTGCTGCATGGCTACCAGCGGAATAATGATGAAGTAGACAGGATCGGCAAAGTGAAATGATTTCCTGAAAACACTCAGATTTTCATGGCTGATGATTGGCCTGCCCGTCACCTGCGCAGCCAGGATGAGGTAATACGGCACACGGATCACCGACATGACTGCGATAACGATCACCAGCAGGATGATCACGGAATATCCATACGGCTTATCGCTCAGCCTGTCCTGTAGATAGTAAACCATAAATGCACCGATCAGGGCGCCGGCAATGAATGCACCTAAAAGATTCAGCACGATGTAATGCATCAGGGATACGCTAGGTGACAGCTGTGCCGCAACAGCAGTGTGCCGCATCGAAATATCATACAGTATCGAAAGCAAGGAGGCAAACAGCGTACTGAAGCTGATAGCCAGCCATTGACGTAATCGTATTGCCGGTCTTCCTTTCATGGTTTGTCTGAAAAGTATCGAATCAGTATAAAGGACGTGAAAATTCTTACCTCGTACACGGAACTTCAGCATAAAGTAAAGGTGCAGACTAATGAGACTCCGGGAATCTGACAGGCTATACTCAATTGTACGGAATATAAGCATATTGTGCATATGTTACTGAATGGGAGGTGATGAAGAGTACTATGTTCTCCACGCTAGTACGGATTTATTTCAATCAGGAATCAGTAAAATGAGGATTTTTAGTCCTCTGCTTACTGCTGTAACGGGCGCTATCCAAACCCATCCATCTCTGCAGATCAAATGGAAATACTTACTTTGTTCCTGCTCAATAAAATACCGCCCCCGTTGCTTCACCATAAAAAAATTTTCACCCTGTTGGCTGCTTTAGTGATTACAGGCTTGCACTTATCAGCACAAACCTATTACACGGTCGTTAACCAGGTCATACCCGACAATGGCAGTGTGGTTACATTCGATCTCGCAGTAAGCGGACTGCCGGATGCAATTGACACCACTTTCGGATTGGAAAGTGTTTGTTTCAATATCACACATACCTGGGATTCAGATCTTCAGTTGAAACTCATCTCACCTGATGGAACGACAGTGCTGCTGATTTCAGGCGTGGGCGGTGATGGCGATAATTTTATCTATACCTGCCTCAATGATTTTTCTCCGAATCCTGTCAGTGCCGGCACCGCGCCCTTCACCGGCATGTACGCTGCCATGGGTGACCTCGGATTGATCAACAACGGACAAAATCCAAACGGTACGTGGAAACTGCAATGCAATGATACTTATCCGCAGGATGAAGGAACACTGCACAACTTTCAGATTACTTTCGGTGATAACCCTGCACTTCCCTTCATCTTCACTGAATCCAACCTGCCGCTGATACTCATCAATACCAACGGCCAGGAAATATTTTCCGAACCTAAGGTTGCAGCAGACATAAAGATCATCGATCACGGCAACGGCATACTGAATCATCCGACCGATACTGACTACGCCTACGTAGGAAAAATAATGATGGAGCTCCAGGGATTTACCGGCCCGTATTATCCGAAAAAAAATTACGACTTCGATCTCGTGGATGATGACAGCCTGGAAATTGATACCGTATTGTTAGCACTGCCTTCCGAAAATGATTTCATCCTGAAAGCCGAATACCTCGACCTAAGCCTGATGAAAAACACCATCACCTATGAGATGAGCAGGCGAATGGGACGCTATGCACCGCGCACCATGTTTTGTGAAGTGATGCTGAATGGCGAATACATCGGTGTCTATACCTTGACGGAAAAAATAAAACGCGATGAGAACAGGGTTGATATCGCTGATTTAAAACCTGAGGACATTGCAGGCGATGAACTGACGGGCGGCTACATCATTGAAATCAATGAAAACGGATATCCGAACGACTGGAACAGCTTGTACCTTCCCATCAATTATGCAACCTGCCAGTTGCCTGTTGCTTATAAAATGGTGGAACCGCAAATCGAAGATATTCAGCCGCAGCAGTTCGATTATATTCATGCATATGTAGACAGTTTTGAAAATGCCCTTCATGGCAATTTGTTTCTCGACAGTGTCAATGGCTACCGGAAATTTATTTCCGTGAAATCATTTATTGACTTCATGATCGTGAATGAATTCAGCGCCAACTACGACAGTTACGGCCGCAGCACTTTTCTTTACAAGGAAAAAATTTCGGATGGCGGTCAGCTTCACATCGGCCCGCCATGGGACTACGACCGTGCATTTGCGCCCGGCACAGAACAGGGATGGGTTTGGGAAATCACGCATCCCTATTGGCCCTTTCCGTTCTGGTGGAGTAAATTCCGCGAAGATCCCGAATGGGTGAATGAAGTGTATTGCCGTTACACTTCTTTGCGGGAAGAAATAATGAAAGACGAATCATTTTTTGAGATCATTGATTCATTGCAGAATTTACTGGAACAACCTGCTGAGCGCAACTTTAAAAAATGGGCGGAGTTGGGTGTCACCAGTCCTCCCTATTTTGTCGAAGAACTCAAAAATTTCATCGCCAGCCGTTTTGAATGGCTGGATGATGCCGTGGCGGCGGATTACATTGCAGCTCCCGATGCAACATTTACAACAGACCAGGTAGCGGCTGCAAGTTTCATATTCACCCCTGTTCTTAGCGGTGCTGACTATAATTGGAATTTTGGCGATGGCACATTTTCATCCGAACAGATTCCCTTGCATGTGTTTGACAACGCTGGTTCTTATACCGTCTCATTAACAGTTGATCAGTATTATGGATGTTCGGCAACCTATGATACTACGCTTGATGTAGTGGTGATTACCGGTGCAGATCAATCTGCAGATAGGTATTTCAAGACTTATCCTTCGCCGTTTTCAAATCTGTTACATATTCAATTGCCGGTTAGTAACGAAGAGTTTGAAATGTCGCTTATCAATAATCTTGGGGTAATTGTAATGAAACAAAAAATATCGCGGACACAGCTATTCACCCTCCATACCGGTCATTTACCCGCAGGCATTTACCGTGTTAAACTTTTTGACGGAGAGAAAAATTATTTTGAAACAGTAATCAAGCAATAGCTTTCAAAAAGAGCATTCTGCTATCTGATAATCCTGATCATTGTTTGTCCGGTTAAATTGAATGTTGACATTTTCGGTCGCCCCTGCAGGGATATGATTCCACGTGATTAATTTTCTGCTGTTCAATTGCCACTACGGACCTTGCCGTTCAAGAAACAAGCAATTCAATTTGATTTATGCTTACGCTTTGATCAAGTATTCTTGGTGTAAAAAAGCCATTCAACTTGATTTGATTTTTGCCCGCACTTTGCTCAATTAATTCGATGCCAAAGTCCCGCAGGGACGACCGTTTGGTAGCTAATGATTGTCGGGGAAAAAAAACCGTGGGGCGACCGTTGTAAGAAAAAAATGCCAACGCATGAAAAAGGTATGTCCGGAAATTTTACGCGGATAGCAATGATCCTTTTTATTAGTTCCCAATCCAATGGGAATTTACTACGTTTATGATTCATATATGAACCGCAACACAACCCAATTGAACCATGAGAAAAATTGTACTCCTTGCGATGAGCCTGCTATTGTATGCTCCGCTTTTTGCGCAATACCGTTCACTGACCGGCGTAGTCACCGATAAGGGAAGCGGTGAACCGCTCGATGGCGTCACCGTAGTCATTAAAGGAACGCAAACAGCAGCCATCTCCAATGAGCTTGGGAAATATGCGATTGACGTGCCCGCCTCAGGAGGCACCCTCATCTTTTCTTATGTGGGTTATGAAACAAAGGAAATCGCTTTCCTGAACGAGTCCGCCGTGGATGTGGTGCTGGCCAACACGGAACAGCTGCTGAAAGAAGTGGTGGTGGTTGGCTATGGCACACAGATAAAAACAGAAGTAACCGGCAGCATTGCGGAAGTAAAAGGTGAAGCGATCGCCCGTGCACCCGTTACCTCCATTGAACAGGCCCTGCAGGGAAAAGCCGCCGGCGTATTCGTGGAAACCAACAATGGAAAAGTAGGCAGCGCTATCAAGGTGAGGGTGCGCGGCTCTTCTTCCATCACCGCCAACAACGAACCATTGTACGTGGTCGATGGCATTCCTATCAATACAAAAGCAGTGAATGATGAAGTGAACCTTTCTATCAACCCGCTGAATGATATTGACTTCAATAATATTGAGTCCGTCAGCATCCTGAAAGATGCGGCGGCATCTGCCATCTATGGCTCGCGCGGCGCTAATGGTGTGGTGTTGATCACCACCAAAAGAGGCAAGGAAGGAAAATCAAAAGTTACCATCGACTATCAGCAGGGCTGGAGCAAGCCCACAGGCCTGCGCGAATTCATGAACAGCGATCAATACATCAATTACTTCGAGCAGGCAGCGGTAAATGCCGGCCAATATGATTTTGCCAATGATATCAGCGGATACGGAAGCGAGCAGGAAGCCATTGACGACTACCTGGAAGATGTGCACAAGCAGTTCGACAGAAATTCAGGATGGGCAGACTGGACTACGAGGGAAGTAAGTACAGACTGGCAGTCTCTTGCCTTTCAAAAAGCCACTTCACGTGATGTGAATGCATCCGTATCCGGCGGCACCGACAAGCTGCAGTATTTTATAGCCGGCGGCTATTCGCAGCAGGACGGCATCCTGATCAATAACTATATGAACCGTGGCAGTATTCAGATCAATCTCGACAGTAAGCTGTCAGACAAATTTGACCTCGGCACATCATTGCAAATGAGCCGCAGCCTGAATAATGATGTTCCGAATGATGATTACTTTGAATCCCCCATGCAGATTGTGGCGCAGTCGCCGCTGACACCGGTAAGAGACACACTGGGCGAACTGTCTGATCAGCCTGTTACGCTTTACTTTAATCCCTTGCTGGAAGCGGAATACACACAATCGAATAATTACACGTTTCGTACCGTTGGCAATATCTACGCAAACTTCCATATCATCCCTTCACTAACACTGCGCGGAGAAGTGGGCGGCGATTTTACCAACTTCACTTCTGACCGTTATTCAGGCAGCCGTTCCAACTTCGGGCAGTCGGTGGGCGGATATGGCGAAGCCTATGCTTCCCGCGTGGAAAATTATGACACTAAACTGTTGCTGACCTATCTCACCGGCATCAACAAGCTGCACAATATCGAAGCGACAGGCGGTATTGAATACCAGCCTTACACGCAGTTCTATCAAAAGGTGGATGGACAGGGATTTCCCAATGATGATCTGAAGACCCTGGCAAGCGCATCACAGATTGTATATGGTACCAGCAACTTTACACAGTATCGCTTTATCTCCTATTTCGCGCGGGCCAATTACAACTATGATGAGAAATATCTCTTTTCACTCACCGGCCGCATCGACGGATCATCCCGCTTCGGTGAAAACAAACGCTATGGATTTTTCCCTTCTGCCTCGGCCGGCTGGATTTTAAGCAGGGAATCATTCTTAGCCGGCATTCCCGCCATCAGCTTCCTGAAAGTCAGGGCCAGTGCCGGCGAAATCGGTAATGCTGAAATCGGCGACTTTGATTACATCGGAAAATATGGCGTCGCTTCCTACAATGGTAATCCGGCCCTCTACCCTTCCACCATCGAGAACCCTGATCTTACCTGGGAAAGAACCTTTCAGTTTGATGCCGGCATTGACTTCGGTTTCTTTGGCGACCGCCTCAACGGCGAACTGGATTATTACATAAAGAATACCTCCAATCTCCTGCTCGATGTGCCTATTCCCGCCACAACCGGTATCCTGTTGCAGACACAAAATATCGGTAAGATGAAAAACAATGGAGTGGAGCTTGTCGTGAACGGCGACATACTGGTGAATGAATTTAAATGGACAGCCAGCGTAAATTTCGCCGCCAACAAAAATGAAGTGTTGGAACTTGCGCCTGGCCAGGATCTCATAGACAATGGCGGCTCGGATATTCTGAATGTAGTGAAGGTCGGTGAACCATTGGGCGTCTTCTATGGCGCGGAATACGCCGGAGTGGATCCTGCAAACGGCGATGCGTTGTGGTATGTAAATGGCACGGAGGGCTCCACTGAAACAACCAACGATTTCAACCTTGCCAACTTTGTGGTATTGGGCGATCCCAATCCTGATTTCATCGCCGGATTCTCCAACAGCTTCACATATAAAGGATTTACTTTGGATATCGCTACGCAAAGTGTTTATGGCAACCAGATCAACCTGAATGGCGATCACTGGATGGAAGCCAATGGCGCCGTGTATGATAATCAGACCACCAATATGCTGAATTCCTGGCAGCATCCCGGCGATATTACGGATGTTCCGCAGGCAAGGCTCGGCTTTGATAATGGTGATCAGACACGCTCCAGCCGCTACATTGATGACGGATCATACATCCGGCTCAAATCACTTACACTTGGATATGACTTTTCTAACCGCTTGCTTAAAAAAATAAAATTCTCCAGTCTCCGGGTTTACATGTCGGCATACAACCTGCTTACCATAACCAGCTACCGCGGATGGGATCCTGAAGTTACTTCCGACTATGTGCTGCCCGAAGAGGCCAATGTATTAGCAGGCATAGATTTTTACAGCGCCCCGCAACCTAAAACCATTGTATTCGGATTGACGATAGGATTGTGATTTGTTTTTACTGAAATAATTGCTTCACCGGCCAATCAATCAAAATGAAAAATCTAATAACAGATAAAAATAACGACATGAATACGATTATAAATTCAGACTGCCACACATCCGCTCCCGCAAAAAGATGGTTGCATGTTACCATCCTCCTCACTGCCATTTTGTTTATGAATGGCTGTGCCGGCAAGCTCGACCTTCAGCCTGCGCAGGACCTCACCAATGCCACGGCACTCAGCAATGATGCCGGCGTAAAACAGGTATTGGTGGGTGCTTATGATGAACTTTCACAGGATGACTTGTTTGGCGGCAACATTCTCAGAAATGCTGAACTGTATGCCGGCGAAGGCGAAGTGCTGTGGGTAGGAACCTTCGAAGCGCCGCGCGAAATTTTTAACCGGCAGATACTGGTAACTAATTCAGACGTAGAAGCATGCTGGTCAGATGCCTACAACTGCATTAACATCTGTAACAATGTTTTGTCTGCATTGTCAGTGGTGAATGACGAAGACCGCGCGCAGGTGGAAGGTGAAGCTAAATGCCTGCGCGGCTGGATGTATTTTGAACTGGTGCGCTATTTCGGGCAGCAATACGAAACGGGCCAGGTCAACAGTCAGTTAGGCGTACCTATTGTGTTAACACCAACTATCGTGATTGATGCATCATCAACACCTGCAAGAAATACCGTGGAAGAATGCTATGCACAGGCAATCGCCGACCTGACTTCGGCGGAAAGCCTTTTACCGGAAACGAATAATGTGTATGCCGACAAATTTGTTGCCGCAGCCTTATTGGCCAGGATTTATCTGCAGCAAGGTGATTATGCAAATGCGCGTGATGCCGCAGACCGCGTTATTGCATCCGGAAAGTATAGCCTTGTTCCTGCCTATAAGGATGTATTCAACCAGGTGGAAGACACCAAGGAATCGGTGTTCTCGGTTCAAATCAATGAGCAGGATGGCAATAATTCAATGAATGAGTTTTTTGCCAACGCCTCGAACGGCGGCCGTCGTGATATATTGATTGAAGATGCGCATCTCGCGCTCTATCCCGCCGACGATGTGAGGAAGTCGCTCTTCTACACCAGCTCCGGCGATTACCTTTCCGGCAAATGGAAAAATCAGTATGCGAATATCGCTGTCATCCGCCTCGCGGAAATGTACCTGGTGCGCGCCGAATGTAATCAGCGGCTCGGCACTTCCGTTGGTGCGACTCCGGCAGATGACTACAATATGGTGCATGTTAGGGCTGCCTTGCCTGCTGTTACCTCCGTCACGCTGGATGATATATTACTGGAGCGCAGACTGGAACTTGCACATGAAGGTTTCAAATACCACGATGTAAAACGGTTGCATGGTGTCGTGGGCACCATGCCTTACAACGACGATAAGCTGGTGTTTCCAATTCCGCAACGCGAGCTGGAGGTGAATAACAACCTGGTCCAGAATCCGGGGTATCAATAGTCTTCCGATAATTCTTTAGCAAATGTGGCGATGAACAACAGCCATTACGCTTCTTTCATTTAATATTGACAGTTGCAATGCGCGGGAATAAGACAACCATTTACCTTAAGAAAACGGAAATTATGTATTCTCTGTAAGCAACACAGTTGCAGCCGTGCTTACTAAGAAGTAACGATGAACAAATAAGGTAACAATGACGGCAGCAGGTCAGCACAGTAACAATTCTCCGCAATTCAACTTAACATCATCATTCAATCATCAATAATTCACCACAATTCAAAATCATGCGTCACACGATCATCACGCTGCTCACATTAACCGCCTGCCACCTGTGTTTTGCCCAGTCACCCAAAAAACCCATCACCATTGCCGATGCAGACAGTATTCATGATGTTACAGAACCTTCCATTTCTCCCGATGGTAAATGGGTGGCTTATACGGTTTCATCCACCAACTTTGAAGATGATGATTTCACCACAGATATATGGATGTCGGGCTGGGATGGAAAAACCACCATGCAACTCACGTACACAAAAGAGGAAAGCGAAAGCACTCCCCGCTGGTCGCCTGACAATATCTACCTGGCTTTCCTTTCTTCAAGATCCGACAGTAATGAAACCAGTCAGCTTTGGCTGCTGAACCGTAATGGTGGTGAAGCAAAAAAACTAACCTCATTTGCCGGTGGTGTGGAAGATTATGCCTGGAGCCCTGACGGGAAGAAAATTGCATTGATTGTAAATGTTATTGACACAACAGAATATATAGAAGGCACGGAAACGCCGGTGCCCATTGTCATTGATCGCTATTATTTCAAGGAAGATTATGCAGGATATCTTACTACTGCGCGAAAACATTTGTTTGTGATGGATATTGCAACCGGCGATACGGCCAGGATTGTAGATGGCAATTTTGAAGAACAGCTTCCCTCGTGGAGTCCTGATGGTAAACAGCTTGCTTTTGTAAGCAAACGTGCACGTGAAGACTGGGACCGCGACGACAATTATGATGTATATGTGGTGGATGCAAAAGCACATGCAGCGCCGCGTCAGCTCACTACCAATGCCGGTAACGATAACGATCCATCTTATGAATCGCCGCCGGCATGGAGCCCCGACGGAAAATACATTGCCTACACGGCAGGCGGTCCGCTGAAACTCATTTATTATGCTACGCAACGCCTGGCCATTATTCCGGTTGCAGGCGGCACGGCAAAAATCATAACCGCTGCATACGACCGGAATGTCTGGAATCCGCAATGGTCGCCGGATGGAAAGGATATTTATTTCATTGCAGAGGATGACCAAAACCTCGATCTGAATAAAATTTCATTTGAAGGCGGTGAGATGAAGAAAGTAATTACCGGCCGGCATACGGTTTACAAGTATCACTTACTTACGGCGGATAAAATTGCTATGCAATACACCACGCCGATGATTCCTGAAGAAATTTTTGTGCAGGATGAAAATGGCTTCCGCAGGTTATCACATCAGAATGACGGCTGGCTGTCACGCCATCAGCTGGCCACCACGAAAGAGTTCCAGTCAAAAAGTAAAGACGGAACAATGATCAGCGGCTTCATGGTTTTACCCGCTGATTATGTAGAAGGCAAAAAGTATCCTGCCATACTGCAGATCCATGGCGGCCCAACGAGTCAGAATCAGAATGAGTGGGCACTTGACTGGCAATTGTACGCGTCGTGGGGCTATGTAACCGTTTCCATGAATCCACGGGGAAGCACGACCAGGGGCGAGAAGTTTGCCACGGCGATTTTTGCTGCATGGGGCTCCGTGGATATTGATGATGATTTATCCGGTGTAGACTATATCGTGAAAAACGGTATTGCTGATGCTAACCGGTTAGCGGTGGAAGGCTGGAGCTATGGCGGCATCGCCACCGATTATGTTATCGCACGCGATCAGCGTTTCAAATGTGCCATCAGCGGCGCAAGTATAGGCAATGCCCTGGCTGGTTATGGCACCGACATGTATATCCGCGAATATGAAGCAGAGCTGGGAACTCCCTGGGCCAACTTTGATACTTATGTAAAAAATTCCATGCCCTTCCTGCATGCTGACAGGATAAAAACCCCGACACTCTTTATGTGCGGCGCAAAAGACTTTAATGTTCCGCTGTTGAATTCAGAACAGATGTACCAGGCATTAAAGAGTCTGGGTGTTGAAACACAACTCGTCATCTATCCCAACCAATATCATGGCCTCGATGTGCCCAGTTACCTTCGCGACCGGTTTGAGAGAAGAAAAGAATGGTTTGACGATCATTTGAAAAACTGATAGACTTAGCATAGGAAATCCGGATAGCGGTTAACCCGAAGGAAGAGCAACAATAAAGTTGAATTGTATACAAAAAAGAGCGTCTCCTCGCTGACGGGGAGACGCTCCTGTTATTTGAATGCATCATTTACACTGCAAAACTCTCCCCGCATCCGCAGGTTCTCGTTGCATTAGGATTCACAAAATGAAATCCTTTGCCATTTAGTCCGTCAGAATAATCGAGTTCTGTTCCGCACAGGTAAAGAAAACTCTTAAGATCACATACCAGCTTCAGTCCTTTGTCTTCAAATACCTGGTCATCTTTCTTCGACTCATTGTCAAAATCCATCTTGTAGGAAAGTCCTGAACAGCCGCCGCCTACTACTGATACGCGCACAAAATAATCTTTGTCAAGGCCCGCTTCATGCGTCAGCGCATCCACTTTTGTTTTCGCTTTTTCGCTTACTGTAATCATGATGCAAAATATTGAAGATTAAAGCGCTGAAAGACGGATTACCATATTACAGGTCTCATCTCTTCAGTTCTTAAGTCTCTGTTCTTTTATTATTTTCTAATGAACCACACTTTCCTTCAGCTTAATTGGTTCCATGCCATTCTTCACGCGATAGTCGTTGATGGCAGCTTTCACTGCATCTTCTGCTAATACAGAGCAATGAATCTTAACCGGAGGCAGTGCAAGTTCTTCCACGATGTCCATGTTGTCAAGCGTGGCAGCATCATCCAGTGATCGTCCTTTCAGCCACTCGGTGGCCAGGGAAGACGAAGCAATGGCAGAACCGCAGCCGAATGTTTTGAATTTGGCATCTATAATAGTTTGCGTTGCCGGATCTACCTCAATCTGCAGGCGCATCACATCTCCGCATTCCGGCGCACCCACCAATCCTGTTCCTACGGTATTTTTATTTTTATCGAGTGTTCCTACATTTTTAGGATGCTCATAATGTTCCAGCACTTTTTCTGAGTAAGCCATCTGATGGGTGATTAAAGGTTTGTATTAAGTTATTTGTTTTCTGTGCTTCAAATTATTCGGTTAATGGGCAGCCCATTCAATCTTGTTCACATCAATTCCCTCTTTGAACATTTCCCACAGCGGGCTTAGTTCCCGTAGTTTATTCACCGCATCCGTCAATCTTTGTATGGTATAATCAACCTGTTCCTCTGTGGTAAATCTTCCCAGCGAAAAACGGATCGAAGAATGTGCGAGGTCATCACCCAGCCCAAGGGCTTTGAGTACGTAAGATGGTTCAAGCGAGGCAGACGTACAGGCACTTCCTGATGAAACAGCAATGTCCTTATTGAATGCCATCATCAGCCCTTCGCCTTCCACATATTTGAAGGAGATGTTGGAGATATGCGGCAAACGGTGCGCCGGGTTGCCATTCACATAAGCCTCTTCAAGCTGCAGCAATGCATTTTCCAACTTATCACGCAGGCCTGAAAGACGGGCAGCTTCCTGTTCCATTTCCCTGCTGCAAATTTCACAGGCTGCGCCAAAACCTACAATGCCCGGAACATTCATGGTGCCTGAACGCATGGCACGCTCATGTCCTCCACCGTCCATTTGTGCAGTAACCTTCACACGCGGGTTTTTACGACGCACATACAAAGCGCCGATTCCCTTTGGACCATACATTTTATGCGCAGTGAATGACATGAGGTGAATACCGTCTGCTTGTACATCTATCGGCACTTTCCCAACAGCCTGCGTGGCATCTGAATGAAACAGCACGCCATGTTTTTTCGCGATAGCTGCGATTTCACGCACCGGATGCATGACCCCAATCTCGTTATTGGCAAACATGATGGAAATCAGGATGGTTTTATCGGTGATCGCCGCCTCAAGTGCCTGCAGGTCAATCTCTCCTTTGTCGTTAACTGCGAGATAGGTGATCTGCCCGCCCATTTTTTCGATGTGCTTGCAGGTATCAAGGATTGCTTTGTGCTCTGTGGTGACCGTGATGATGTGGTTACCCTTAGAAGCATACATTTCAAAAACTCCCTTCAGTGCCAGGTTATTCGATTCTGTGGCGCCGGAAGTGAAGATGATTTCTTTAGGATCGGCATGAATGATGGCGGCCACCTGTTCACGCGCATAATCCACCGCTTCTTCCGCCACCCAGCCGAATGGATGACTGCGGCTGGCGGCATTACCAAACTTCTCAGTGAAGTAGGGTATCATCTGTTCCAGCACACGCGGATCTACGGGTGTAGTGGCGCTGTTATCAAGGTAAATCGGTAGCTTTAACATAAATTATGCGCAGCGGAATTTGTTTATTTAGATTTAATCTAAACGCGAAATTAGTTAAAAAGTTTACAGCAACACTCCTTTTTTATGGAAAAAATAGAGCATATCGGCATCGCGGTGAAAGACCTTGCTACAGCCAATGAAACGTATGGTAAATTATTAGGTGTTCAGCACTATAAAACGGAGGTGGTTACCAGTGAAAAAGTCACCACTTCTTTTTTCCGGATCGGCGAAAACAAGATTGAGCTGCTTGTCTCCAATGACCCGGATGGTGTTATCGCGCGGTTTATTGAAAAGAAAGGAGAAGGCATTCATCACATTGCCTATGCGGTGGACAATATCCGTGAAGAAATGAAGCGCCTTAAATCGGAAGGCTTTGTATTGCTGAATGAAGAACCTAAAATAGGCGCCGACAATAAACTCGTTTGCTTTGTACATCCGAAAAATACGCATGGTGTCTTGATGGAATTATGCCAGGAAATCAGGTGATGTCACGTTCATTTCAGGCCCGCCTGCATTCGCAATAGCTGCATATATTCTCACTCCGCTCCTTCAGCAATATTCTAATAGCCATGAACATCGCCGCCATGATACCCTTTGCCAGTCTGATCTTAACCCTGTAGTACTATCTTTACGGAAAAAATACTGCATGCTTACCCTTCAATATCTCAGGAGTAATTCAGCATCGGCCATTCAGCGCCTTGCAAAAAAACATTTCGATGCAAAGGATATCATCGGGAAAATTATCTCCCTCGATGCCGACCGCAGGCAAACGCAGGCGCAGTTAGATCAGTTACTGGGACAATCCAATGCACTATCGAAAGAAATAGGGCAGTTATTCTCACAGGGCAAAAAGGAAGCTGCAGAAGAAAAGCGCACCCTTTCCATTCAATACCGCGATGATGCAAAAAAACTGGAAGAGAAACTGAAAGCAACGGAAGATCAGTTGCAGCAATTGCTTGTCCGGCTTCCCAACTTACCGAATGAACTGGTGCCGGAAGGAAAAACACCGGAAGATAATGTGGTTGTCCGCGAAGGCGGCATGATGCCGGTATTGCCTGAAGATGCAAAACCACATTGGGAGCTGGCTTCAAAATATGACATCATCGATTTTGAAACAGGAAACAAAGTGACCGGTGCGGGATTTCCCTTTTATAAAGGCAAGGGTGCAAAACTGCAGCGTGCGCTGATTTCCTTTTTCCTTGACAATGCCATGGCTGCCGGCTATACTGAATATCAGCCGCCACTGCTGGTGAATGCCGACACCGGCTTTGGCACCGGTCAATTGCCTGATAAAGACGGTCAGATGTACTTCGTCAGTGAAGATGGATTTTACCTGATACCTACCGCAGAAGTTCCTGTTACAAATATCTACCGCGACATGTTGGTGAAGGAAGAACAGCTGCCCATTAAGATGACTGCTTACTCTCAATGTTTCCGGCGCGAAGCAGGATCCTATGGCAAAGATGTACGCGGCCTGAACCGGTTGCATCAGTTTGATAAGGTGGAAATTGTCCGCATCAATCATCCGGAAACTTCTTATGCGGCATTGGATGAAATGGTTGCACATGTAGAGGGGCTGGTAAAAAAATTGGAACTGCCTTACCGCATATTAAGACTGTGCGGCGGTGACATGAGTTTCGCATCTGCACTCACTTATGATTTTGAAGTGTATTGCGCCGCACAAAAAAAATGGCTTGAAGTGAGCAGCGTTTCCAACTTCGAAACATTTCAGACAAGCCGCATGAAGCTGCGGTTTAAAGACAAGGATGGTAAAATTCAGCTGGCCCACACACTCAATGGCAGCGCACTCGCATTGCCGCGCATCGTTGCTACCCTGCTGGAAAACAACCAGACTGCCGATGGCATTAAAATGCCGGCAGCATTGATTCCATATACCGGATGGCAATTGATTGACTGAAACGTAGACAGATTATTATGATGGTCCTTATGAAGGCAATTCAACCTGATGTCTCCTGTGTGCCTCCGGCGTTGCGTTGCTGTTCTTCATTTGCATGATCATTGATTTCTGCTCAACATATTGATAGCAGGAAGGAATGCTACTGATATTTTTTTGAACGATCGCTTTGCAAATCATAATTAAAATTATCCTACATTAGTTGAATGAATTAAATCCTAAAACCACTACACATGAAAAGACCATTACTATCTGTTGTCATAATTCTTGCTGTTCTGCTGTTTGCAAAACCCTCTTCGGCACAGCGCTATTTTGAAGAAGTATTTTCCTCCACCACTTTTACCGGTCCTGTTGTGTATGGACAAAACTATGGTGTGCTGACAGGTGTGCCTGCCTTACAGCCATTGGTGATGGATGTTTATCAGCCTGATGGTGATACAGCACAAGCACGTCCACTGGTGATTTACCTTCATACCGGCAGCTTTCTTCCCTTATTGATCAATGGTACTGCAACTGGCGATCGTCACGACAGTGCCACAGTAGAAATGTGCAAACAGTTTGCCCGCCGTGGCTATGTTGCCGCTTCCATGGATTACCGGTTGGGATGGAATCCGGTTGGTGCCACACAGGATATCCGTACCGGCACTTTGCTCATGGCTGTGTATCGTTCGATACAGGATGCTAAAACTTGCGTACGCTATTTTAAGATGGATGCAAAAGTGCAGGGCAATACTTATAAAGTTGACACCAACAGAATCATGCTCGTGGGCCAGGGTTCAGGTGGTTACGTCTGCCTGGCTTATGCAACACTCGACAAAACAGCTGAAATTCAATTGTTGAAGTTTATTGCCGCCGAGACGGATTTGAGTTACGGATTTGTTGCAGGCCAGCCTTATGTAAACCAGGCGCTCTGGGGTGACTATGATGGCCTTGGCGGATTGACAGGATTTAACCAACCCAACTGGCCACAATACGGGAACGATGTGAATATGGTAGTGAACATGGGTGGCGCTATTGGCGATTCCAGCTGGCTGGAAGCCGGAGACGTTCCAATGGTTTGTTTTCATGTTACCAATGATCCGTTTGCGCCGTATGGAAATGGTAATGTAATCGTTCCTACAACGGGGCAATTTGTGGTATATGTCAGTGGCAGCCGCGAAGTAGTCCGCATGGCCAATCAGTTCGGAAACAACGATGTCTTCGATATTCCTTACAACGATCCTTATACCACCCGCGCCAACCAGGTGAATGAAGGGTTTGAAGGGTTGTTCCCATTCATCCTGCCGGATCCTTCCATCATCATTCCGGGCAATCCTTTCCATGGGCAGGCCGGACCATGGGAATGGTGGGATTCCATCGCCCTGCAAACGGTAGCACCTGCATACGGAGTGCCTGCAGCAAATGTGGCCGTGATTTATCAAAATGCTTTTCTCACCAATCCTGACGCATCAAAAGCAAAAGGTCTCGCTTACATTGATTCGATACAGGGATACCTTGCACCAAGGGTAGTGCAGTCTATGCAGCTGCCCGGCTTCATCAGCGGTGTTCAGACACCCGATGTTTTCGCTTCGGATGTGAAGATGTTCCCTAATCCGGCCGTTACCTCTTTTGTATTGCAACTGGATGATCCCAGGCTAAAAATCAGTTATGTTCGGCTCTATGATATGGCAGGACGCCTCGTGGCGGATGTTAAAAATATCAATAGCGCACAGGTTAGCATCAACCGCGAAGGATTGGTGAACGGACTTTACCTCGTGAAAATCGGATTGGATAACAAGGAAATTCAGGGCAAACTGCTGTTTGAATAAGTAAAGAATAATGACCGGAACAAAAGTAAAATGGTTGATCCACCAGGGTCAACCGTTTTTTTTTGTATTGTAACCTGCATTTGCATGTCAACACACAAAAGGGTTGAAGTCCGGCCGAAAATTTTCAAATGTTTGTGCGTCTTTTTTTTCCTGCAATGCAGAATGCATGCAGGATTTTTAGATTGCAGAGCACGCTAAGCGTTATCCCGTCATCGGGCATTGCTTCAACGCTTTCTTTTGTATTGCTTCAAAAAAAATCCCCCCGTAAATTCCGGGAGGATCCTTTCATCTGCCATGAGCAGCTGATCTATTTTGGAGCGCCGCCGTCAACAAAAGCGAGCGTGGCTTTGAGCATATTGGCATCGTTAATATTAAATCCGGATGCCTGTTTATTCGTGCTTTTTTCCGGCGTTTTGGGAGTAGCTTCCTGCTCATTGTCCTTCTTCTTCTGATCTGACGAAGACGGCACTGTTCTTACCCTCATGCAAACAGCTGTTTCGCGGCTGCTCAGGAATGCCGGTTGATTTACCCTGGCTAAAACGGCAGTGAAAAGGGCCGTGAGAAAAAGTAATTTGGCTATTTTCATAATTGCATTTTCTTGTAGACGCATTATAACGGAGAAAAGTTACAGTTATTAAATAAAGCGGCACTAAAATTAACTATATATTAACTATTTAACCACTGTTTTTTGAAAGGTTTAATTCATCAATGGAGCTGTGACCATAATTTGCTGTCCATCTTTGGTTTGAAAAGGAAGGCGGGCTCTTCCTTTCCCGCCTTCACCCCAGGCAATCGCAGTGTCACCGGCTTCCCGTTTCACGGGATTTGGCGTCTGCGATCGATTCTTTTTCCATCCTTCGTAATGCCAGCCTGTCGTCAATAATCGCTGCAATGAAAAGGATAGGTTTCATCACGGAAATATCTTCTGTCTCTCTTTGCAGCCTGTCAAGCGTTCCGGCATCTGTTTCCATCGCCGATGTAACGGCTGCTTCCACCGGTTTATTTTTGAGATTCCCGTTATGCTTATCCTGTGAAAAGGCCATGGCGGATAAGAAGAGTGATATGGCTAAAAAGACTATCGTTTTCATGTTTTGTTGTGTTAGATGCTGAATGAAATGTTGCAGCGGTTTTGTTCTACTTGTTTTTCACCCCCTTCACTGCGGCTTGCGCTTTTGCAGCAATCACCTGCAACGCTTCCACGGGAATGCTTTCCGTTTCATGCTGCATTAGGGTCATTGACGCATGTAAATCACTTTCCACAGCTACTTTCCTTTGCACCTGCTCATGCACGGCCTTTGCTGTATGTGTAAGCATACTTTCACTTTCCGCCTGCAGCTGATCTAAAAGCAATTGCTGACTTTGAACGGCTGATGTGCTGACCTGCTCTACTGCGGGGCAACAATTTGCGGAACGATCCATTGAATCGGCATAAACTGTCTGCAGGCCGAGTACCAGGAGAGCGGTTAGAAGGATGGTTATTGTTTTCATGATCTTACTTTATTAGGGATGAAAAATGCTGTTGACTACAATGATTTTAAAGGGTCTTGATTTCAATTCCGCCAGAGTCGATTTTAATCTTCTGCTCTGTATGTGTTTCTCCATCTTTGTCGCTGATTCCCGGGCATTGGTTACACTCCAATCCATCTTTCGTCATTTTCCACTCATGTCCCAGCATATCCCAGTCCCAGGTGTCTGTAACATTTGATACATCATCCAGCATGCCTTCGAGCGATTTATCCAGCACCACCGATTTACCGACCGGTAATTTCAAAACCATCTTCACATGCTGTCCGCGGAATTTGGAAGCAATACTCAGGTTGAAATATTTTGGGAACAGGATCACCGAATCATTCACCCGGTAATTGTAATGAATGTCATCAGCGAGTTGCTTTGCTTCATCATAGGTCTTGCCACGTGAATAAAGCGTGGAAACCAGGTAAACAGAATCATTCTCGCTCTGTTCGATGTCAAGATGTACCATCCGGTTCATTACGGAGTCGGCACTTGCATCAAGGATGAAAAGGTCTCCGAACTGAATGGCTTCATCCTGTCTGAATGCATCATCCCATTGTCCCGTATTTGATCTGAGCACCAGCGGGCCGGTTGCGACGCTGCTGATTTTAATACTCTGTTTAATCGTAGCTGAGCGCTGATATTCACTTGCGATTCTGATGCCGGTCAGAATACATATCGCAATACCTACCAGCCACAGGCCGGCCATGACGGCACCAATCATGCGCAGGTTCAGCTTCACTTTGAAAAGAATTTTCAACCCGTTCAACAACAACAGCGTGAAAGGAATACCAATAGCCAGGATGCCTCCGATAACCAGCCACCATAATTGAGAATTGGTAAGCACCATATTGGTGATCTCATGAGGTACGGCAAAACTGAAGACACCAATCCCGCTGAAAATGGCTATGGTTAAGCCAACCAGAACGGCGATGCTGAAGATGGTAATGACAAGACCGAATACGCCGGCGATAAATTTCCCGAATGCTCTTAAAACGTCACCGATAAAATCACCAACTTTCTGCGATGATGATCTCACGCGGTGCTTCATTTCATCCGAGGAAAGTTCACCGGCTAAGACCTCCCCCCGCTTCTTCAGGCTTTCCATTTCTTCCCGTACATTTTTTTCTATCGTGGCAATATTCACGCGCTCCCCGCGCATGAGCAATTTGTCGGAAGTGGTTTTTGCTTCCGGGATGATGAACCACAGGATGATATACAGTAATATGCCGGTACCGGCAAAAATGACGGATAACCCGAATACCAGGCGCAGGTAAATCGGGTCAATATCAAAGTAAGCACTGATGCCGGAACATACACCACCCAGTACTTTGTCATCCGGATTGCGGAAGAACCGTTTGCGGCCGTTTTCATAATAGATGGTTTGATCGGGTTGCGGAGCACTCTTTTGGTTTTGTTCCTCCTCCTCGTTGCCGGAAAGTTCTTCCGGTTTACCCATGGCCAGAATCACCTGTTCCACATCAGTTGCCATGATTACTTTACTGGCATCGGCATTGCGCTCGGTAAACATTTCAGCCAGCCGGCTTTCGATGTCGGCAATGATTTCTTCTTTGCCTTGCGTGGTGGAGAAATGAGCTTTGAGTTTCTCCAGGTATTTTTTCAACAGCTCGTATGCATTTTCATCAATGTGAAATACTATTCCACTGAGGTTGATGGTTACGGTTTTATTCATTGTTTGATTCGATTTGAGTTGTTTGAGAAGATGGGGTTGTTTCAGTCTTTTGGGTGGTGAGGTCTACGGCGAGCACCAACTCATCCCAGGTTTTTCTGAGCTCTTCGAGGAATTTTTCCCCGAGCCCGGTGAGCTTGTAGTATTTCCTGGGTGGTCCCGATTTTGATTCAACCCATTGGTAGCTGAGATAGCCGTCGTTTTTCAGACGGGTGAGCAGTGGATACAGCGTTCCTTCCACCACGATCAGTTTAGCCCTCTTCATGCGGTTAAGTATCTCCGAAGCATAGCACTCTTCATCATTGCCTATGATGGAAAGAATGCAAAACTCGAGGATGCCTTTTCGCATTTGGGCTTGTGTGTTCTCGATGTTCATGGTATTAACTTGTTTTTGACATAGCAAAGATATATGCAGTATTCAGTATTTTGTATCACATAGTACCATTTATTTTTGAAAAATGCATTTAACTAATTGATTTTCAAAGAATAAAAATTTAGTACTTGGTTATAAAAAGTACTAAAATTAGACAAAAATCAATATTCATCGCTGATCATCATTGCTGTATTTTCACCAGTATATATAGAATATCAATAATATTCTCATAGATGGCTTATCCACTTTTCTTCAGGTAATAAGTGGGCTAAATGCTTTAATAAAGTGTGAAGAACTGCTTGCAGCAATTTCATAGTTAAACGCTGATGCTGTTAACAGTGTGTGTATAAAATTCAAGGCCGGCAAATCATGTTTGATCTACTTTCGTGTCCCCTATTTTTTCCAACCACTAAAGCGAATACTATATGTCAGCAACCCTCACCTTGAACAAAGGAGAAAACATTATCACCGGCACTGTTTATTCCTATGATGAAGTACTGCATGCAGCCATTGAATATTTCCATGGCGATGAACTCGCCGCTACCACGTGGATGAATAAATATGCAGTGAAGGATGCAAAAGGTCATTACTATGAACTGACACCGGATGACATGCACCGGAGGATGGCGCGTGAGTTTGGAAAAATGGAAATGCTGTTTGCAGAAAAGTATCAGGCCGGCGCGGCAGCAGCACACCTGTCTGCCTATGGAAAAAAACGCGAACTGCTCAGTGAGGATAAAATCTATGAATACTTCCGGCGCTTCAGCTACATTATTCCACAGGGCAGTGTGATGGGCGTTTTAGGTAATCAAACCATGGTAGCATCACTGAGCAACTGCGTGGTATTACCTGAAATTTATGATTCCTACGGTGGTATATTCTTTACTGATCAGCAGCTTGCACAATTGTTTAAACGCCGCTGCGGAGTGGGAATTGATATTTCCAGCATCCGTCCTGCCGGCGCACCTGTGTTGAATGCCGCCGGAACAACCACCGGAGCCGTTTCATTCATGGAACGATTCTCCAATACTACCCGCGAAGTGGCACAGCATGGCCGTCGTGGTGCGCTGATGATTACCATGGATATCACGCATCCCGATGTGGAATATTTTATCACAGCCAAGCAGGATCTTGCAAAGATCACCGGCGCCAATGTTTCTGTAAGGCTGAGTGATGAATTTATGCATGCAGTTGCTGAAGACGGCGACTTCACACATCGCTGGCCGATCGATGCACCGAATCCAAAATACACAAAGACTGTACGTGCCCGCGAGCTTTGGGAAACCATCATCACCTGCGCACATAAAACGGCGGAACCCGGATTGATTTTCTGGGACCGGCAGCACAAGTATTCCACTTCCTCCGTTTATCCCGGTTATAAAAATGTCTCCACCAATCCCTGCAGCGAAATCGCCATGCAGGGCGGAGACAGCTGCCGTTTGATTGCGCTCAATCTTTTTTCATTTGTAGAAAATCCGTTTACGCCGCAGGCAAGTTTCAATTATAAAAAGCTGTATGAAGTTACGTATGAAGCACAACGGCTGAGCGATGATTTAGTGGAACTGGAATTACAACACATAGACCGCATCCTTGAAAAAGTAGCCAGCGATCCCGAACCGGATTACATTAAAGACGTGGAAATACGCACGTGGAAATTGTTGCAGGAACAGGGAAGAAAGGGCCGCCGCACTGGTTTGGGATTTACTGCACTCGGAGATGCGATTGCCGCACTGGGCCTGCCCTTTGATTCAGCACCTGCATTGAAAGTTATTGATGAAATGCAGAAGACCAAATGTATGGCTGAATTTGACAGCTCAGTGGATATGTCCATTGAACGCGGTTCATTTGAGGGATTCAAACCGGAAACAGAAAACACTTCTGAATTCGTGCAGATGCTGCAGCAGGAGATGCCGGAACTCTATGCACGCATGATGCACTTCGGCAGACGGAATATTTCATTGAGTACCGTGGCACCTACCGGCACACTCAGCATCCTGGCGCAAACATCGTCGGGCATTGAACCGGTGTATATGCTCAGCTATAAGCGCCGCCGCAAGGTGAATCCGAATGATAAAAATCAGCGGGTGGATTTTGTAGATGCTATGGGCGATCCCTGGCAGGAGTTTGAAGTGTATCATCCCAAACTCAAAATGTGGATGGAAATTACCGGGCAGAAAGACCTTAAAAAATCTCCTTACTACGGCAGTACTGCACCGGAAATTGACTGGATCAAACGTGTGGAGATTCAAAGCGTGGTGCAGAAATATATCACCCATTCCATTTCTTCCACTATCAATTTACCGAATGATGTATCCGTTGAAAAAGTTGGCGAGATCTACCTGGAAGCATGGAAACACGGGTTGAAAGGCATCACTGTTTACCGCGACGGCTCCCGTTCCGGTGTGTTGATTGCCAATGACGATAAGAGTAAAAAATCGTCTGCTGATGAAGTGCTGACTTCTAATGCACCCAAGCGTCCGAAAGTTTTAGAAGCAGATGTTTTGCGCTTCATGAATGGCAATGAAAAATGGAGTGCCGTAGTGGGTTTGCTGAAAGGAAAACCGTATGAGATATTTACCGGTGTCGTGAATGAAGACTCCATCCTGCTGCCCAACTACGTTGACAAAGGCTGGGTGATCAAAACAAGGCTTGAAGATAAAACCACACGTTACGATTTTCAGTACATTGACCGTGCAGGGTATAAAGTGACGATTGAAGGGCTCTCCCGTTCCTTCGAGCAGGAATTCTGGAATTATGCGAAGCTCATCTCCGGCGTGCTGCGACATGGCATGCCTTTACCGCATGTGATTGACCTTATTGAAAACCTCGACCTGAAGGCCGAATCGCTCAACACCTGGAAAGCCGGCGTTGAACGTGCCCTCAAAAAATATATTGAAGACGGCACCCCGGCCGTTGACAAACAATGCCCTGAATGCGGCGATCTTACAGGACTGGTGTATGAGGAAGGGTGTTTGGTTTGTAAGAGTTGCGGGTCATCTAAATGCGGGTGATTTAGTTTTGTTGGATTAAAAATCCAAAACTCAAGAGGACGGGATTGTAAATCACAAGTGTTCGAAACATCATCAAAGGCTTATCCAGTATACATTACAGCTGTTTTAATGAAGCGTTTTCACCTATTTAAATATTCCTTTGGCATCGTGAATGTGATTTCTTTCAGTGACAAACATACATGAGGATTTTTCGGAACAAGTTCAGACTCGATATCTAGACATTAAAAATGCTTTGGAACTGAAGCCAGTAAAGAGTTTCAAAGGTTTCGAACACCTGTGATTGTAAATCCCGTCCAACAGGGATGAATGCGGAGAGGTGAAAGGCAGGGCTGAGCCGGTACCTGATGTCAGTTTCCGGCCAAAATTCAGATGAGGTGTTTTGTGCATGGAGAGTACCGGATGAAAGCTGCAGCAAAGCCCACAGTAATAGCTGAAGCGCAATGAAACCGGATTTTGCATTCATTACTTTCCGTTTGAAAAAGGTTGAGACGCCTTGCTGATATCCATTTCAATCATCGTTTCACTTTTTCATTTTGTCTTTGCTTTCGGCACATACAAAGTTCGCTGCGAAATCTGAAATTTCAGACTTGCTCTACCGTTCATGGAAAAAGATGACCTTCCGGCCGTCTGAAAATTCGCTTCGCAGGCAGTGAAGACCATCTGAGTAAGATTGGCTTGAACAATGATAAAAATCATCTTCGACTCCATGTCTCTGAATTAATTTGCGACTAGGAAACGGTATTAAGTTGACCAATTAAATTATGATCAATCGCGAACGAGCGTTAAATCTCCTTTTCCTGATTAACAAAAGCCCCCTACCCTCTTGCATTCAAAAATTCACTTAGTATGAAAAAGACTCCTTTAATTGCGACTATATTTTTATTGATTGTACAAGCTGCCCTTGGTCAATCTTCAGCTTCGCAACCGGAAGCGAAGAGACCCAATATCGTAATCATTGTGGCTGATGACATGGGCTACTCAGATATGGGCATGTTTGGCAGCGAGATCAAGACACCCAATCTCGATAAGCTGGCATCATACGGTGTGCGGTTCACCAATTTCTATACCCATGCAAGTTGTTCGCCTTCCCGTTCGATGCTGCTGTCAGGAGTGGATACTCATCTCAATGGTCTCGGCAACATGGACGAATGGACCGCTCCCAACCAGGAGGGAAAACCGGGCTATGAAGGAAATCTCAACAACAATGTTGTCACGATTGCACAGTTATTGAAAGACGCCGGTTATCACACCTACATGGTGGGCAAATGGCACTTGGGAAAATCACCGGATAAAATTCCGGCCGCCCGCGGCTTTGAACGCGATTTCACTCTGCTCGATGGCATGGGAAGTTATTGGGACATGACCAATATGACGGCGCTTGTCCCCAATTCTCTTTTTACTGAAGACGGAAAGTATCTCACCAAACTTCCGAAGCATTACTACGCCACAAAAACCTATACTGACAAGCTCATTGGTTTCATTGATGCAAACCATAATGACGGAAAACCATTCTTTGCTTACGTTTCTCATCAGGCGCCTCACGATCCTTATCACCTCCCGCGCGATTGGCGCGACAGGCATGTAGGGCAATATGATATCGGGTGGGATGTGGTACGGGACCAGCGTTTAAAAAGAGAGAAAGAACTCGGCATCATATCAGACTCGGCCGACCTGGCTGAGCGCATGTGGTTCGTGCCTGATTATTCATTGCTTGCTCCGGCTGCAAGAGCCCTGGTCGGTAGAAAAATGGAACTATATGCCGGACTGGTGGAGAATATGGATTTTCATATCGGTCGCCTCATTGATCACTTAAAAGAAATCGGAGAATTCGATAATACCGTGTTCATTGTTTTCGGCGACAATGGTGCAGAAGGAAATGATCTTGGAGCCATGATTGCCGGCACACCCGGAACACGCGACTATCTCTATTTCGCCAGCAAGTGGTCAAACAACAATCCCAATGCCTGGGGCGATCCGGGATCGTACGTTGGCTATGGCCCGGGTTGGGCACAGGTTTCCATGACGCCCTTCAGCCAGTATAAAGGATGGCTCGGCGAAGGAGGAATACATAATGCGCTTATTGTAAGTGGTCCGGTAGTCAAACGCGATAAGGGCAGCATAAACAATGGACTCATGTCAGTCGCTGACATCATGCCCACGCTTCTGGATATTGCCGGGGCATCGTATCCTAAGACCTATAATGGAAAAGAGTTACCGCCGCTTATCGGTAAATCATGGCTGAAGATGCTATCAAGTGAAGTTCAGTCACCCCGATCACCGCGGGATTACTTAGCGTGGGAGCTTTTCGGCAACCGCGCAGTGAGGCAAGGCGACTGGAAATTACGATGGGAATACAGCCCGCTTGGCAAATCTGACTGGGAACTGCACAATCTCGCCACCGATCCTGCAGAACGGAAAGACCTTGCATCTTCCAATCCTGAAAAAGTAAAAGAGATGATTATGCTGTGGAACGATTATGTGAAGAACAACAATGTCATTCTCCCCGACCGTTCACCGTTCGAAGGGCTTTATGATGTGTTGCCTGCACGGTTCCCCGTAGATGAAGGATACCCGCCACTGGTGAACAAGCGACAGTATGTGCCACCTAAAGAAATGATGGCTGATCCAAAGAAATAAATTGAAAATCGCTATGAAGAAATATTTGTTAAACCTCCGCTCCATCTGTCAAAAGCATCTTGGTTCTATTGCTTTGCTGTTGATCATGGGTTGGAGTGCCACTACCCAAGCGCAGGGAGATGGTCCACGCTTTTATTGGAAAAGTTTGATGGGAACAAACGCCGTTCCGCTGATTGGTTCATCACTTGGCGGAAACGCAAACCCTTTGGATCCTTCGCATTTTGTTATACCGGGATCTGATTTCTCATCCACCATGGCCTCGGCCGGTTATGCGAGGATGATTCCCGTGTTCAAACGCTCGGCCATCGTTTCCATATTGGTTCCGATGGGAAGGATTTCCAGCGACGTTACGCTTAACGGTCAGTACTACAACAACACAGCAAGAGGATACGGAGACCCGATGCTGCAATTCGGGATCAACGTGATCGGTCCAAAAGCTATCATGAACCTTCCGGATATGTTGAGGTACAAACCCAAATTTTCCGTTGACATCATCGGCAGTCTCGCCATACCCATCGGAACCTATGACAATACCACTCCCATCAACATCGGGCAAAACCGTTGGTATGGTCGCATAGGCACGCCTGTTGTCTGGCAAATCGGACCGTGGATTCCCGGCAAGCGAACAACCATCGAGTTTCTTCCTGCCATTTGGCTTTTCGGTGACAACAATGATTTTGTTGGACAGAAAATGGAAACGAAACCAACCTATCAGCTCGAAGGCCATATCACCCGTGATTTTATGGAGCGGCTGTGGGGTTCACTCGATGTCATTTCCTATCTGGGCGGTGCGGCAACCGTGGACACACTCGAAGGTAACGCGCTCAGCAATGTGGGCATAGGCGGAACGATCGGTTATCAGGTTAATGATAACATGATGCTGAGCGTCTCCTACTCCTCAACAGTAAACGATAATGAAGATGAAGACCTGAAGATGGACGGCTTCCGTGTTACGCTTGTTTACGGTTGGCACGAGCTGGTGGAAGGAATGAAACGGCTGAAGGAACATGAGTGAAGCGCTTGACGCTCTTTCATCTCAAACTGCGCACCTATAGCGGCATCAGCGCGATGCTGCTTTATCATATTCCATCCTGCAGAAAAAGGCAGTGAGCAAGATAAGTGTCTTTCATGATTTTGGTCATGCTTCCACTTCATTGGCTGAGCTACTTTAGCTAAAATTCTCTTCATCATGAGAAACTTCATTTATTTACTTCAATCACCTTCTAAAGAATACGAAATGAGTCAGGAACTTTTGCATCATTTTCAAAGCAAACTGCCCGCCATTGAAGAGCGGATAGCAGCCGGCAAAAAACTGCGCGAGAAATTTCCACGCATCAACCAGGGCAATTACAGTCCGGCTCCCGACCGCGCCGATCCTGTTTCCATTCTCGAAGAGCAGGCGAAGACGCGGCTGCAGGAATTGGTGCCGATCCGGTATGCACGCATGCTTACGTCACCGTTTGCTTTCCTGCGCGGCGCAGCGGCCATTATGGCTGCCGATCTCGCAGCAAGTAACAAGACCACCGGCATCACCGTGCAGGCATGCGGCGATATGCACGTGGCCAACTTCGGATTGTTCGCCTCGGCAGAGCGCAATCTTATTTTCGGTATAAATGATTTTGATGAAACACTGCCCGGTCCATGGGAGTGGGATTTGAAACGACTGGTGGCCAGCATCGTGGCTGCCGGAAGATTCTTGGGAGCCGATGATGAATTATGCAAAGACGGCGTGCGGGCTGCCGTGAACTCGTACCGCAAGAGGATGAAGGAATACGCCCACATGGGAAACATGGAATTGCATTACACAACCATTAGTGAAAAGGACATTCTCAAAGCGATGCCCGTTCAGGAAAAGGCCATAAAGAGAATAACGAATAAGGCCCGCACACGCACGCACATGCAGGTGCTGGGTAAGCTCACAGATATTGTAGATGAGAAATACCGCCTGCGCGATGATGCTCCGTTTATCGTGCACCAAACCCACACACAGAGAGGCAAACCGGTAGAAGAAGCCATGGGATTATTGCTTGAATCTTATTTTCAGTCCATCTCTGACGAACGCAAGTCATTGCTTCGCCACTATCGCGTAGTGGATGTGGCCAGGAAAATTGTAGGTGTTGGCAGCGTAGGTACCAGATGCTGGATTATTTTCATGAGCGGCAATCATACGGATGATCCGCTTTTCCTGCAAGTGAAGGAGGCGCAGCATTCCGTGCTGGAGCCATTCCTTCCCAAATCAAACTATTCCAATCAGGGGCAGCGCGTGGTAGCCGGTCAACGGCTCATTCAGGGAGCGCCTGATATTTTTCTCGGATGGGGCGAACAGGAAGGATTTCATTTTTATGTGCGGCAGCTGCGTGACATGAAAGGCGGCATTGACTTCACTCCCGGAAAAGTGATTCTCGAAAACATTCCTGCTTATGGCAAGATTTGCGCCTGGGCACTGGCGCTGGCACATGCCAAGTCAGGTGATGCGGCTATGATTGCAGGGTATGTCGGCAACAGCGATGAACTGGATGAAGCCATGGTGAATTTTGCCGTGGCTTATGCTGATCAAACGGAGAAGGATCATGCTGCCCTTGTTGCAGCGGCCAGGAGCGGAAGGATCAGGGTTGCCGAGAAGGCAGAATAAAAAGGACAAATACAACTGCCCTGCGCGAAGCGTGAAAGAAAAAAAGCAGAAATCAAAGGAAAGAAACTGCGTTTATTCATCGGCAGTCCGATGTTCTTTGATCAGCATTCAACATCAAATGTGCCGTGACGGAAAAGTGAATGAAGAGCCCGCCTGCTTTCCACATTCACTCATAACTGTTGAAGGCGCACAAATTGGTGCAGGTAGCGGAAGGAATTAAACCTGATGACTTGAAAAAACTGCTGATCATATCCCTTCTGGTTATTCAGGCCGCGGGCCTGCGGGCGCAAACTGCGAAAGACTCCGTTTCAGAAACCGCCGGCGATGATCCCTCGCAGTTTTTCACCCGCTTTGAATTCTTTAATGAGATTCAGCACCATACCAATAGCGGAACTGATTTCTACTTCAATCAAACCACGCTGCGCGCTATAGTAAAAATTGGAAAACGGTTTACCACGCGGCTTGATGTTCCTTTCGTTTACAATTCAATCGCAACGGAGAAAGACTATCAGCCATTCGGACTCAGTGATATCTCTTTCCGACTGCTGGGTTACAAAATCAATCAGTCGAAAAGGTCAGCCACCACGGCTTCCATGGAGTTTAACCTGAACACGGCTTCATCACCCGTGCTGGGTACCGGAAAAAACATGCTCATCCCCATGGTGACGTACACCCGGGCGCTTAACCAAAGAGGATTGCTGATGGCTATCGTTTTTCAGGAAGTAATTTCTTTCAGCGGCGATGAAAACCGCGAAGACATCAGCTATTCCAAAATACAACCCATCCTGCTTTACCCGTGGACAAGAAAAATGTGGGCCGTGGTGGCGCCTGAGTTATACCTTGATTACATCAACGGTGGCGCTTCCATGAATCTTGAAGGACGCATCGCTTATGCACCTGCGAAGCGCATCAATGTGTGGCTGCAGGTGGGTGGTGGATTGTTTGGCGATTTCGTTCCGCGTTATCAATGGGGCGGCGAAATCGGCTGCCGCTATTTCCTATTCCGGATACGGCCATGAAGAAGAATGGTGGTTAAATGTTTAGCCCCCTCGTCACGATTTCGTAGGGTTCTGAATGATTTGATCTCGCTTAAGTTGTTAAAGCCAATTAATTATGATAGCTGCCATTGAGTATTGTCACGCCTTCCCGGTTACAGTAATGGAGAGAATCAATCACTACCTCCAACAATTTTTTTCTGGTAAACAAATCAATCCACTGCACAATCTTGGATGTTGCAAAGCAATTGCCTTCAGGAATATCTGCTTTGCTGTTGAATCCCATGGCCGGTGGTTGGAGATTGAAGGCAACTTATTGCGGAATTACAAATTCCGTTTCTTAATCAGTCCCGATTACAAATCATAGGTGATCGAAACCTTAGAAACTCCTTATTGGCTTCAGTTTCAAAGCATTTTTAATGTCTAAATATCGAGTCTGAACCTGTTCCGCAAAATCCTCATGTATGTTTCTCATTGATAGAAATCACATTCACGATGCCAAAGGAATATTTAAATGGGTGAAAACGCTTCATTAAAACAGCTGTAATGTATACTGGATAAGCCTTTGATGATGTTTCGAACACTTGTGATTACAAATCTGGACTATTAGGGTCATCTAAATGCGGGTGATTTAGTTTTGTTGGATTAAAAATCCAAAACTCAAGAGGACGGGATTGTAAATCCCGCCCAACGGGGAATAGAAAGTTGTTGTTATTATTTTTGTTGTTCAATAAATTCCCTCCCGTGCATAACCTGATTGCCACTTCCTTTTTTTCAATCACGCTTCTAATGACATTAAATATTCAAGCGCAACTTGCACCGTCAATAGAATGGCAGAAAACTTTTGGCGGTAGTGGGTATGATCAAGCAAATTCTGTGATTCAAACTTTTGATGGAGGACTTGTTGTTGCAGGTTATGTAAGATCCAATGATGGAGATGTGACGGGAAATCATGGAGGCTGCTTGATTGACTATTGGATTATTAAACTTGATATGAACGGAAACCTTCTGTGGAAAAGAATATATGGTGGTAGTAATTGTGAGTCGGCTCATCAGATAATTCAAACGAGTGATAGTGGTTTCGCTGCTGTTGGTTATGCTTCTTCGATAGATGGTGATGTAACAAGTAATCATGGTAGTTCTGATATATGGGTTACGCGCTTGGATATAAATGGTAACCTGATTTGGCAAAAATGTTTGGGAGGATCGGAGACTGAACTTGGATATTCAATTATTGAAACTTCAGATGACGGATTCGTTGTCTCCGGAATTTCCGAATCTAATGACGGCGATGTTTCAGCAAACTATGGTTACTGGGATTGCTGGTTTGTTAAGATAAGTTTGATCGGTGATATTGAGTGGGCAAAACCTGCCGGGGGATCAAACATCGATTACTCGGTGTCGATCTTAAAGTCTTTAAGTGGCGGATATATTTCTGCATGCACATCCTCATCCACAGATTACGATGTTACATCTAATCATGGGTACGATGACTTTTGGTTAGTGAACCTCGATACTGCTGGCAATATTAGTTGGCAAAAATCAATTGGAGGATCAGGCGGAGACAGTGATGTTGGAATGTGTTATTCAATTGATAGTGGTTATGTCATTGTTGGACAATCAAGTTCCAATGATGGTGATGTTTCCGGAAATCATGGAAGCATTGACGTTTGGATTGCGAAGACAAATAAGGAAGGAGTGTTGCTCTGGCAAAAAAGTATTGGTGGAACAGGCATTGATGAGATTGGAAATTCTGTTGCTCGTACAAATGATGGCGGCTATATCATTTCAGGTCATTCAGATTCTAGTGATGGAGACTTTTCAGGTAATCATGGCGACATTGATATGGTTATTGTTAAGGTTAATCAAAATGGAAATATCGAATGGCAAAAGGTATTAGGTGGTTCTTTAGCTGATGAGGCTTATTCAATTCTTCAGACAAATGATGGCGGCTACATTGCCGTAGGTCGTACTGCGTCAAATGATGGCGATGTAACATTGAACAATGGTGAAAGCGATTGGTGGATAGTAAAACTATCTCCAGAGGTCGGTATTGAAGAGCATTCACAAAATTTTGAACCGGAAGTTTCACCAAATCCTTTTGCAACATCTACATCAATTACATTGAGTAACAGTCAAAATTTCCAACTTGAATTGTATGATCTCTTTGGAAACAAAGTTTTATCTAAGGAAGGCAAATCACAAAAAATATTTCTTGAAAGAGGGAATCTTTCATCAGGAATTTATTTCTACCAATTGATTGTAAATAACCGTTCAATTAACTTAGGGAAATTGGTCATTCAATAAACCCGTTGGTTCTGTTTGGTGTCAGTGTCCGTGGCTGTTGCACAACATGTTTTGCGAATTGATTTTAAGAAAGATATTTTATAAAGCATTACTTATCGCATTTTAGGACTATAATTAAAATGATAACTATTGTGCGCTCACTAGTGCAAGTCTTTGAAGAGCCATAAGTCAAGGAAGACTTGTGCGGGTATCAAAGATATTCGTAAGCATCCTGCAAACCATGTACTCTCGCTACAAGCAATCTTAAGGCATCTTTTAAGCTAAGCCAGACTGGTGCGCTTCATATAAATCGCTCGCTACCTATTTTTTACGAATCCTTTTGGTCCGGCACAGGGTTTGGCTTACACCTATGGCCCCGCTTAGACCTGCGCCAGCGAAGGCTCGTGCGATGCACACAACGAAGCCTTAGTTGTTATAGCGCCTTTTTCTGTTCATTGGAATTCGTGTCGTTTCAATCTTTCACAATTTTTCCTTTCTTGCACAAACCGTTTTTGTTTCGCACTTCGTAAAAATACAAGCCCTTTGCAAGTTGTTCTGTATTCAGTGAAACAGCGTTTGTAAAATTTTGATTCAGCATTTCTCTTGAGGTTATATCAAAGATGAATACTTCATACCACTTGTTATCATTTGCTGCAAAGTTGATTTTATCTGAAAACGGATTGGGAAAGACATACGGCAATTCTTTGATATTGTTATTTAGGAGAATACCGGTCGGGGTAATTTTTTCCAAGTGTAGATTATCTACTTCCAATCCTGAACCCCCACCCATTCCTTTAATTTCAATTTCAGTAGAAACTGCGGATGCCATAAATGTAGTATCATATGCCAGCCAATTCAGAGAGTCACTTATAAATGGGGTGATTAGGGTATCCCCTCCATTAAAAATAAATTGTATTCTGCAAGGCCATGGCTGTGTGCCTCTGAACGTTTCCAGTTGAATATAGCCTCCAAAGTCATAGATATAGTCTTTTTCCAATGAATTAATTAATGTTGCTTTGCCACCCTCTGTCCCACCCAAGACAATAAATGCACTGCCGGATTGTGCAGTATCATCATCCCAGTTGCATGGAATCTGTCCTTCCAACATTCTATCGGGAGTAAAAGCGGTAACAGTCCATTCATCAGGACCATAAACAAAATTATACGGCAGGCAATTAGGAAATACCCCATGCATCCAACCCATTGAAATAAGCGTTGGCCCTAATTCAAAATCAGCATTTGGAATTAAATTCTGTGAATGGCAAATTTGGATTGTCAGAAAACAAATAATTATACAGATTCTTTTTTTCATGGCTATCATGTTTGAATTGGCCACTGTTTCTTTGAAGCGTTAAAATGGCCACTAACGTCAGTCTGTGAAAAAACCAATTAACATAAATGCTAAAAATTACGTTGATAAAGATAACGAAATGGCCAGCTAACAAACCGATGCAATCCCCATAGCAAATCATCGCCCTCATCACCTGGAAAAGATCCCGAAGGTTTCGTGCCCTTCACTGGCGCAAGATTTAGAAGAGCTATAAGGCAAAGAAGACCCGTGGGGGAATCAAAGATATTCATAAGCATTTCCTTATACCAAGCTTTACCGCCAGCGCCAGTCTTAGTGCAACTTTGAGCTAAGCCAGACTGATGCGCTTCAGATAAATCCCCCGCTGCCTATTTTTCGCGAATCCTTTTCGTCCGGCACAGGTCTGGCTGAAACTTATGGCCACGTTTTGACCTGCGCCAGCGAAGGTATCATAGTTAACACTTTAGTAAAGACATTTTCCGGATCTGAAGAGTATTCATCACACTATTGAATGGATGCTGTTTGCATGTTATATATCCATTCCGCATATCGTTCTCAATATCGCATCACATATCTTTCCATTCGCACATTGGTCAAAACGGCTGAACATCGGATGTGAATTTACTTCCAGGAAAACCGGTGCATCATTGTTTTCCTTGAAGTCAGCAGCTCCCCATTGTAGGTGCATGGCATTCATCAGCTTTGCGAGCGGCCTGATCAGCTGTTGCGGCAACTTTTTATGCTGCACCCATGTGTGTAAACTGGAGATTAACAAAGCGGCCGGCTCCTTTGATCAACTCCATTCAGAGCAATAAGCGAAATTTCGTTTTCGGGATTATTCATCCGATCGCGAAATTTTCTATCCTCCCCAGCTTCTTGATTGAAAAGAGCTCAAAAGGCAATGTGCAATTTTTCATTTGTCTTTAACTTCGTATAATAACAGTGAGCGGTCAATGCAAAGTGAGCTCAATCCACAATGACCTTTTTAACAATGAATAAATTATCCCTAATACAAATAATTGCTTGTCTCACAATACTTGTTTCAGAGCCTGCCTGCAATGGACCAGTAAAAAAAGATATATCCAATCAAAAGGCAAATTCAGCACTACTCAATAAAACCGTCGCCCCGCCTGGTGATGTCAGGTGCATTTTGCAGGATAAAGAAGGTAATATTTGGTTTGGAATAAGGGGAAACGGACTTTACAAGTATGACGGAAAATCCTTTACTCAATTTACAGTAAAAGACGGGTTAGATTGCAATAATATTTATTGCATTTTGGAAGATAAAGAGGGTAAACTTTGGATAGGTACTGAAGAAGGACTTTGTCTTTACAATGGCAAAACATTTGACAAAATCCAGATTCCTTTACCAGAAAACCTGCCTCCTAACAAGAATACCTACTATCAAAACCATTGGGTGTTCAGTATGATACAGGCGAAAAACGGCAAACTATGGTTTGCAACAATGGATGGTGTTTATATCTACGATGGCAAATCTTTTACACATTTTCCATTGAAGGAAGCTGCCAATGGCTTTTTAAGCAGTAACGCTAAGGTGGAACGCATGCTTGAAGATAATGCAGGTAATATTTGGCTGGGCGGCAGAACCAATGAAGGTATTTTTCGCTACGATGGTAAATCGATTGCCCATTGTAATCTACCGCAATTAATTCAAGGTCAGAATGGGCCCAGGCCAAAACTTCATAATTGGGGATGGCCTCAATTGCAGGATAAAAACGGGAATATCTGGTTCAGTAATTGGGGAGGTGCCTACCGTTATGACGGGAAAGATTTTACAGGCTTTTCAGCAAAAGATGGCTTAAACGTTACTATGATAGCCAAAATAATCGAAGACAAAAAGGGAAACGTCTGGCTTAATGGTGATGAACTTTTCTGTTATGATGGAAACTCTTTCACTCGTTTTATTACAGAAGACAGACAAGCCCATTTAGGTGGTTGGTCAATATTAGAAGATAGAAGCGGTATTCTTTGGGTGGGTACGAAAAATAATGGCCTATACCTTTTTGATGGTAAAGAGTTTATTACTTATGCTGAATACAAACAAAAGGAACAAATGAAATAACAAGCATGATTTACTACGACAATGAATAGCAAAAAAAAGCACGAACCGCTGGTATGGGTTTGTCAAAATAGGGGCAGAAGTGCTGCATTGAACATTGGGTATTCTATTGATTTTTTGTACTAAATTTGAACATGCGCACTCTGAATTTCCCCACTGCGGCAAGCACAAACTGTTACCGGCAACCGTATGAGTATCCTGCTATTCGTCATTACAACAGTGAACGGCCTCCTATGCATATCAGCAATCATACTCCTGTTAAAGTTAATCATGCAAACCATCCGGTAGCAGCGAAGCGAATCCGGAAATAATATTACCCTAAAAACAGATCAACTGTAAACTGATATCAGGATTATCTACTAAAACTGTAAATTTTTTCAGGACTGGTCCTTCCGCAACTATCCCTAATGCCAACAACCATCTTACATAAAATTCCATGTTATGAAATATTTAAAACTTGATGGCTTTGAAATTTACTTGCTACAAGAATCTTTAAAGCATTACAAAACTTTGATTGCAAAAGAAGATTTTCCAAAAAATTCTGTTGTAACGAAAGAGTATGTTGAAATGATGATTACTCAACTTGAAGAAAAGCTGAGCGAGAAATCTGTCAAAGAAAAAATCAGAGAGTTAAATGCAAACTGATGTATTTCAGAATATCAGTAAAATCATTGAAAGAGATAGCAAGACCACAACTTACAAGTTTGCTCTCTTACGTGGAGTGATTGACATAATTCAAGACAATTCTCCATTCACAAATATTTCCAAAGACAGAGTTCATTTTCCAACAGGTTTACTGATTGAGAAATGGATGTTGTATTACTATCCGATTTTAGAATGTTCAACTAACATTCCTCAAATCAACGGAGCTACAAATCTTGCATTCGGAATTCAGTTCAAGAATATTATCAAAGCTTATGAAAGTGTTGGAGGTTTCTCAGCTTTCTGCAATGATCTAAAGAACAAGGGAATTCCTAAAAATCTGCATGCAGATTTTTTGGCGTTATCAAAAAAACTAAAAGGCACGATAACAACAATGCCAATGAAATACATTGGCCGTTCAATCAGCAATGAATACTATTCCATTTTCAATTTTGATTCCGCAACTACAAGAAGAAGTTCAATTCAAATTGATTTGGAATTTTTGATAACCCACTTCGGAACATTTTCTATTCCCAGAGATTATTACGAAGCATTTAAAGTTTTGGGAAGTTTTATTAGCGGACAAGATTCCATTCTTTTCAAGTGGGCTGAGTTTTCAGTGAACGCATCTGGACAAAATTTATCAATAGAAAAAGTTGTCAATGAAGTTTTGAAAAGCCCGATTACAGAAAGAGAAATTGCAGAATCAAAAAAGATTTACAAAGAAATTTTGAAACGAGAAGGTAAAGTGTTTTGCGTCTGGACTGGAAATGAAATTTCGATTTATGATGTTGACCACATGATCCCTTTTTCTGTTTGGAAGAATAATGACTTGTGGAATTTACTTCCTTCACAACCAAAAACGAACAATCAAAAGCGGAACAAGATTCCTTCACCTGAGTTAATTGAAAAGCAAAAAGATTTGATTCTTCAGTATTGGGGATTGCTTAATGATAGTCAATCGCAACGATTCAAAAAAGAAATCCAAGTTGCACTGCTTGGAAATAATTCATTCGCCTCATGGCAACAAACAGGAATCAAGCAACTGCAAAGCAGTTGTAGTTATTTAATTTCTAATCGTGGCTTTGAAGAATGGTATATCTAAAATCTAATCATTACAATTACCTAACAGCGAAAGAAAGAGAAACACTTTCATTTCCAGCAAAACTTTTGTTGAACAAAAGCTTGTTGGTTGGTGATGTGCTGGATTTTGGTTGTGGATTTGGAAAAGACGTTGAATTGCTGAAAGCAAAAGGAAAAAATATTGTCGGCTACGACAAACATTATTTTCCAAAGTATCCTGCAAAAAAGTTTGACACAATCATCTGCTTTTATGTGCTGAATGTTTTGATGCAAGAAGAACAAGCAAATGTTCTCATGGAAATATCTCAACTGTTAAAGCCAAATGGCAAAGCATACTTTGCCGTGAGAAGAGATTTGCAATACGAAGGTTTCAGAACTCACAAGGTTCATAAGAAACCCACTTACCAATGCAATGTGATTTTGAATTACAAATCAATTTTCAAAAATGAAAATTGTGAAGTGTATGAATACAAGCACTTCAATCAATTCAAGCGAAAAGAAAATTCCACTTGTCCGTTTTGCAATCCTGATTCAGAAAGAGAATTGCTTTTAGAATCTGCAACCGCTTATGCAATGTTTGATAAATTTCCAGTGAGCAACGGACACACTTTAATCATTCCGAAAAAACATTGTGCAGATTATTTTCAACTTTCATTTAAAGAACAATCTGCTTGTTGGTTCATGCTGAACAAAGCAAAAGAGCTTTTAAAAAAGAAATTGAATCCTGACGGATTCAATGTTGGAATCAACATCAGCGAATCAGCAGGACAAACTGTTCCTCATGTTCACATACATTTGATTCCACGATACAAAGGAGATGTGAAGGAACCTCGAGGTGGAATAAGAGCTGTAATTCCCGGAAAGAAAGATTATTGAAATGTTTTTCCAATGCTTGCAATGGAAATAAAAAACGAAATTGATTTACAGGCCAAGTTGAGTATATACATTAGTAATTCCTAAGGTTTGTTTATTTTTTGACAACTTACCAAGCAAATTTCAGAAGATAATATGATAACGAATTGAAAAATGAAATGGATGCAATTGTAAGTCCGCAAGAAATTCAAAAGCGATTCAAGAAATACAAAGAATTGACTGACTAAATGCTTGAAGTCAACAAAACTTTAGAAGCACACAGCGAACAATTAAAAACTTCATTAAGAACAAATGAAAACAACAGAAGACTACTTAGACGACTATCTTGACAAATACAACGAGTTGAAAAATAAAAACGAGTTGTGGCGGCTTCGTGTTACGCCTGAAAAATTTCTTGCGGAGATTGAAAGAATAAGAGCCTACGGAATTGAACAGAGAAAAAGTAATTACCTAAATGAATATCACATTCAGAGAAATCAAGAAGGAATGATTGCAGTTATGCTGATGGATGCGATGACACTTGATGAAATGATTGAACAGGCCAACAGGTTATCCGAAGCAGCTAAATTGCAATTTGCCGAAGAAGCACCCGAAGTTCAGAAGCAAGTAAAGAAAATTCAAACACCATTGAAGCTTGACGACTCAAGAAGAATTTACACATGGCTTTTCAGAAAACAAATCACTTTGGAGATGTTGTCAAAAGAAGTGTTTGAAGAATTCAGCAAGACAAGACAATACCAATCACTGATAAATAAAAATGTAATTGAAGAAAAGAAATAAGAGCCAACGGACATTGCAACCACATTATTTTTTTACACCCGCGCGAATAGCATCGCAGAAAAAAAATAAAGAGGTTGCCGGTTTGTTCAAGGGAATAGCGGTTGAATTAAAAGCAACTTCCTAAGTAACATCATATACATTGTTCTGGAGACAGTTGTGTATTCGCATAACAGCAAGATCAAAAAAAATATTAATGAGGTTTATCGTGAAAGATACCAAATACAAAAACCGGGTTCAGCAAAGTTTTGATAAACAGGGTCTGATAAAACTTACAAGCAATTGGCGGTTCAGTGGTTAAATCAAGCTTTGGGCTTCTATTCAATTTCGTTGCTGCCAGATGGTTTTCTGTTTCGAAATCGCAACTTCTTGCGGTTGCAACCCGTTAGGCGTCATACCTGAATGGCCGTGCAGCTTTGAAACAACAACGGCGGAACCTAAATTTGCTACGTTCTAAATTTAAATAAAATGAAATTTACGCTGCCACACACAATTGAAAGCGGTCTAGGTGAAAAAATGATTTTCAAAGAAATCATTAAAGAACCGGATGGCGATAAAGTGATTATTGAAGGACACTGCAAGCCGAAAGCCGGGCCTGCTATGCATGTTCATTTTAAGCAGGACGAAGCACTCACTGTAGTTAAAGGTAAAATGGGTTATCAAATTTTAGGACAGGAACCTGTTTATTGTTCTGTCGGACAGACAGCTACATTTCTCAGAAATGTTCCGCATCGCTTTTGGAATGCAGGTGAGGATGAACTGGTAATAAGCAGTTGGGTGAAACCTGTAAACAGCATTATTTTCTTTTTGACCGCTTTATATGCTGCGCAAAAAAAGTCGGGAAGCGGGCGACCAGAGATATTTGACGCCTCCTATTTAATGACAAAATATAAGCATGAATACGATTTGCCCGAACTCCCTTCCTTTGTTAAAAAGGTTATTATGCCTACAACCTGTCTTATTGGACGACTGCTTGGCAAGTACAAAAAATTTAATGGTGCTCCTGAGCCATTAAATTAGAAGACGTCCGTTTACATGAAATTGAATAAAATCTGACAAACCTAATTGTGGACTGGAGCTAATATATGCTTAGGAAAAGAGTAGCTCGGCTTCAAAGCAGGTGTTTGGCAAAAAAGCACATTTGGCACTTAATGGAGCATTCTGCCTCCAAACACCTTTTATGTTGGGTTGACAGTTTAGTGCTTCGAAATCCGCAGCTTCGCCAAGTGCCATAACGTGGTGTACCAAAATATGCAACTCTTTCAAAATTTCCTGAATTGTATGACAGTGAACATTACCAAGTTAAAAATAGCAATGCTTTTATTCAAGAGGAACAAACAAATCAACCGCCTCAGACAATACAGATATTCAGGTTTGTTGCTTTTTATGGTATTTACTCAAGATCTTTTTGCACAGCAGTATGTTACGGTTGGCATAGCAGCCTATGGCAATCCAACTTATAAAGTAGCTGCAAAATATGATGCTGAAAGTGGTGAGGGAAAAGTTTGGTACGATTATAACCGGATGGTTTTTACAAACGACGGCAAAACACTGTTGATAAACAACCCTGTGCTGCTCACATACGACTATTGGGATATTGAAAACAACAGGATGTATAAAAGCATTGCTATCAGTAGTGCAACCCAATCAAGAAGCGGAAGAGAGGCAATAGCGGCATTTCTACCCAGACAATCATTTGTTTTTGAAAATGATAACGGTATTGTGTCTATGATTAATGCCGACAATAAACTAATACTCCAACCGGATGGTTCTTTTGAGATAAAAGACACGATAGATCATACGGTAGTAAAAGGAAACCTGCCGTTTAGTTCATTACCTAAAAAAGCAACGTACCTGCTGCGCTTTTGCAAGTTCAAATACTTTGCACCTGCGAATACATTGTACATCATGTATTTTTCTCACTTCACCGGAGGGGATCATACTGTTACGCTTTTTTCGGTGAACATGAGCAACGGAATCGTTACAGAGCATTTATCTGAAATTGTGGCAGGATGGCAAACTATGGAACAGTTTGATAACAGTAAAGATGAGCGGTATTATTTAACGGGCGACTTCATAGGCAATTTCTTTATTTCTTACCGAACAGCCAATAACCGCATTCCCATTGAAGAAATGGGCTATTCAGCATTTTCATTGGTTACCCAAAAAAAGGTGGGCTCATTTTATTATCACAAGTTGACGGAATGGAAGGAATGGCCATTAGGACTGACTGCCAGTGGCAATGTGGGTTACCGATTGAGCAGTGGGCAGTTGCAAGGCCAAAAAGTCGCATTGGCAATAGATTCCATTAATAGCTACACAACCGGGAAATTGATCCTGGATCTTGGCAAATCAAAGCATAATGAGTACAACAGCATTGTTCCATCCATAGTAATGGATAATGAAGGAAAACAAATTGCTTTTCCCACATTCTTTAAAACTGATTCGCTCGGCGATTTCGTTTCCATCAATATTGTAAAAACGAATCCTTATCCATACAATTTTACCGCCAGCCTGATGGGAGTTTACAATACAAAGCCATTGTTCAGCGGGTATTATGATCTGGAAAAGTTGACCGTGAAATCCGAGAAGCAGGAACTGCTGGAAAGACAGGCAAGGCTCACTACAGAAATTGATAGTATCAGCAAACGCTATAAAGAATGGCTCAGGGAGAAAAATATAAGCACATTGCTTATCAACGATTTTTGGACCAGGGAAAACCAGCGTTATAAGTTTGAATATGTGAAGCAGATAAACGCAACCGGAAAATTAGGCGAAATGACTGTTTCGAACGATATCACGTTCAAGTACGCATCTGGTACGAAAGACCTGAAGATGACCGTAAACAGCAGTATGGCAATTGACGGTCAACTTTTCGTTGTGGAATCAACCGAGTATTCAAAATATATAAATGCTGCAACCACAGGCGGGCAATCAATTTTTTTTGACCCATCACGAAAGACTGAAATTTATGATTCCCACAATGCACCCTTTGATGTATGGGATGATTACCAATGGGACGCTGATAAATACCGGCATATTTTTGATACCGATGGATTTGAAATAGTACAAAACGGCGAATTGGTAGTGTTGAAATTTGTTACGCGACAGAAAGAAACACTTTATGTGGCTCCAAACAGCATCATTAAACGTATTGAGGAATTGAATGTAGTAAAAAATCAGATAAATAAATTACTTTGATATCCTGCCAAAATAAAATACGGCACATAACAAAAGGGTTGCCGCAAGGCCGGCAGAAAGCATATCACTATTATTATGATGCGGTAAACGCTTTTCGCGTTTTACACATCGCTTAAAAGAAATCAGCCGTCTGTCAGATTAAGTAGTAGTGATTACAAATCAAACAACAATAGGGAGTGTATTCTAAACTGTGTCAAGCGAAGTAAGGAATAAATTTTCAAAATTATCATTGTTGTGACTCGTCCTGAAACAGCTATTTTGAGTTACCGGATTTTTATCCTGATTTTGTAACCCGGCCGCTGTCGCGTTTTTTTGTTTCCGCGACTATTGAGTTGGGGGGATTAACCTCCGCCAGATATCGATGATTTCCGTTCCTGCGGCTGATTTCTTGTTACATTTGATTTCTGCCTTTTATGATGCAACTCCTTCTGATTACTCTGTTGATGAACCAGCTGTTAATCAGCCATGAAATCAGCGTGATGAGTTATAACATCCGGTACGGAACGGCAGACGATGGCGAAAATCATTGGGAGAAACGGAAAAACAAAGTAGCTGATTTAATAAACTATTATGCGCCGGATTTTATCGGTATGCAGGAAGCGCAGCGCTTTCAGCAGGAATTCCTTTTAGGCCAGCTGCCGCAGTATGCATCGATTGGCAAGCCGAGGACGAATGATGAAAACGCGGAGTATTCCAATATTTTCTACAACAAAAACCGGTTTGAGCTGATACAACAGCGCACTTTCTGGCTTTCTCCCACACCGGATACTATTTCCACCGGATGGGATGCGGCATTATCGCGGATCGCAACGTATGGATTGTTCCGATCGCTGGAAAGCAAACGATTTGTCTGGGTGATGAATGCTCATTTCGACCATGTCGGATCACAGGCAAGACTGGAATCTGCCCGGTTAATTATTGCCACCATCGCAACGCTGAAAAAAATCAATAACTGCGAAGTGATCTTTACGGGCGACCTGAATGCCCGGCCGGAGGAGGCACCTGTTACCTATTTATCGGAGAACCTGTCGGAAGCGAGGAGCCATTGCCAGACTAAACCTTACGGCGAACAGGATACCTGGAATGGCTTTAACTTCAAAGAAAAGCCCAACGGGCAGATTGACTATATCTTTATTGATGATACGAAAGTCATGCAAGTCAGCAAATACATCACTATTGATGACTTTTATGATTTCAAATATCCCTCTGATCATTTGCCGGTGATGGCCACCTTATCCTGGTAAGCGGCACCCTTTCCTGCCGTATTAAACCATCAAAAAAAGTGCATGGCGCCGCCTTTTGCACCACAGGAAAGCTTCCTCCGGTAAAGGATGATACCGTTGAAAACATCCTTACTCCCGAATATCAAAAAAAGTTGCATTTCAGAGATTAAAAGATAAGAATTGTTTAACGAATCATATAGCTTTATGGCTTTATCTTTCGTTTCCTTTGCGCCGTCATTTACCCTCGTTTTTAATATCATTTTTTACCATCCAAATCTTCCCATCATGAACAAAAATTTTTACCGTCAATGCTTGCCATCAGTATTTGCTGATCACCTCTTCACCATAATGGGACGATTTACAGTATTGCTGCTATTTATGCTTTACAGCATAAGCAGTATAGGACAACAGTCCTACAGCAGCGGTACCTACACGCAGGATTTCAACGGGCTGCCGAATAGCGGCACCTTCTCCTTCATAGGGCTGGGTAACGGCCCGTTTAACTTTACGGCAGCGCCATTGAATGTTGCAACTATGAACGGCTGGCAGCTATTAAAGTTTACAGGTTCAGGTTCAAATGCTGTTTTCCTCGTGGGAACAGGCAGCGGAAACGGAGGTGGCGCTTATAGCTTTGGTTCAACAGGATCAACCGATCGGGCCGTTGGCTCACTGGCTTCCGGTACAGTGACTTCCGCTTTTGGCATCTTACTCACCAATAACTCAGGTACCGCTATTGGTTCGTTCACCATTACCTACAGAGGGGAACAATGGAGAAACGGCGGAAGCAATACCCAAAATAAACTTGCCTTCTCCTATAAGATTGGGGGAAATATTTCAGGAACCGGATTTACCGCGGAGCCATTGCTCGATTTCGTTTCGCTGAAGACTTCCTCTACGGCAGCTACGCTGGATGGTAATGCCTCCGGCAACTTCACCACCATTTCCGCTACCGTATCCAATATCGTGTGGCCTGATGGTGCAACCCTCGTGCTTAAATGGGCTGACAACGATGAGACCGGTGCTGACGATGGCTTGGCCATTGATGATTTCAACTTCACCGGCTTTCCCGCACCACCCACCATTTCCACGGTTACCACTTCTTTCACCAATAACTTCGGAAATGTTTTTGTCGGCAGCAGCAGCAGCAGTTCTACGTTCTCCGTTTCCGGTGCCAACCTCACCGACAGCATCATTATCACTCCACCTGCCGGCTTTGAGATGAGAACCGGCGCTAATCCTTTTTCCACCAGCCATATTGCACTTGCCCATACAGGCGGAACGGTGGCCTCCACCAATATTGATGTGCGCTTCACCCCTTCATCGGCCATTGGTTACAATGGAAATATTTCCTGCACGAGCACCGGAGCACAGTCACAATTTATACCGGTCAGCGGTACCGGACTTGCCAGCGATTTTCCGACGAAGCTGGTGATTACCAGTGTGAATGGGGGCATAGATGCCGAAGCTACCTATCCATTCAGCGTGGTAGTACAGGCTCAGGATAACCTGAATGTACCTCAGAACGTCACAGCCAATACCGTTGTTCAACTCACCCTGGGCTCAGGAGGAGGCACGCTTTCAGGATCATTGACCGACTCGATACTGGCGGGAACCAATAGCGTGACGTTTACCAATGTTATTTATGACCAGGAAGAAAGTTCCATAGTGATCAATGCAGCAAGAACGAAAGGCGATACGCTTATTGCAGGAAACAGTGCGCCATTCAACGTGCTGGCAAAAGCTTCCTTCCTGCGCTTTGTTGGTGTTCCTGCTTCAGGCGTCACGAATACCAACCTCAGCACCTTTACCGTAGAAGCAAGAAGGGCGGACAACACCGTCGACAACCTGTTTACGGATACCATTACCATCTCGCTTTACAGCGGCACGGGAACGCTTACCGGTACCCTGAAAAGGAAAGCCGTTGGAGGTGTTGCCACGTATAACGATTTGCAAATTGATCAGCCCGGCTATTTTGCTTTGCAAGCTGTTGCGCCGGGTGTGAGTCTTGACGTCAGTATTAATGTTTACATCAGCATACCGGCTGTATTCACCGAGCTCGTGGTGCCGCAATATTTCGGCAGCAAATCAGCAGGCAGTACCAACGATACCCGAACGCCTTTTGCTGTTTGTTTCAGGATCGACAACCTTGTCCCTAATACCAGCTACGATCTCAGGATTGGCCTTGGTGTTACGAATGGTGCAACGCCGGATGCAGTAACATCTTATGGCGCCGGAAACCTCTGGAATCAGTCTGCATTCAATGCCAATAACCTTTTAAACTATTTCACTACCGATGGTTCAGGAAGCTCAGGTCCTGTCTGGGTGTATATTGAACCAACTGGCAATGCCAGCCGGTTTGACGCCGGCCAGACGCATACGATCAGGGTCGGATATGCCATCAACGGATCAGGAAGTTTTCCCCCATCGGCACCCAATTTCGTGGGTTCAAAAATCATGACGGCACTCGACATCGCCACCACGGCAAGAACAGTATCTACTGCCGATGATGGTGCCTTTTTAAAAGGATCTGCCAATGCATGTATCAGCGGAAAGTACATCCTGCTCTATGATAATATGGCAGGAAGCGGCGACCCGTTATTTTCTTATATGGCGCGCACAGCTATCCCCACGCAGACAACACAATCGCAGTTGCCGGCAGCAATTAATGACATTTATTTACAGTCGGGAACGTCAGCTATAGGAGATTTTCCTGCGGTGATTCCTATCGGCGTCAATAATGCAAATGGTGTAAGGCGCATTGAAGCACGCTATGCCGATAATACGCTGGCATCTTTTGCCACCAACGCAACAGGCAACTGGAATACCGGCGGAAATACCACTACCATCACCCGCAGAAGCGTAGCAACCATACAAAACAGCAGCGCACCGCTGAATACTGTCACCGTTGAAGTAACCGGAACAGGCCCAAGTTGCAATGGCGGCAGCGGCGGAACGGATGGCTTTGCGATCGCCACGGCAACATCCACTGCCAATCCTGTCAGCTACTCGTGGAACAGTATTCCACTACAAACGACAGATACGGCGACAGGTCTCGCTGCAGGTAATTATACCGTGATAGTTACTGATAACAATACCTGCACAGCATCTGCCTCCATTCAGCTCAATAATTCAACGCCGGCTACATCTTTCTTTGACACCACCTGTGACAGTTATTCACTGCCATGGGGCGGAACAGCTACTGTTACCGGCGACTACGTGCATACCTATATTAATACAGCCGGTTGTGACAGCATCGTAACAGCGCACCTTACCATTAAGCAATCGAGCACGCCATCTGCATTCCCTGCAGTTGCCTGCGACAGCTACACATTACCCTGGGGCGGAACGGTTAACAGCAATGGCGCATACGATCATACCTACACAAATGCAGCAGGATGCGACAGCATTATTACCATTAATGTAACGATTAACCATGCAAGCACACCCACATCCTTTTCGGCAACCGGATGCGACAGCTACACATTGCCCTGGGGCGGAACGGTGAATATGAGCGGATCATACGATCACACCTACACGAATGCCGCAGGATGCGACAGCATGGTTACGGCAATGGTTACCATAGATATCAGTTCAACCTACTATGCAGATGGCGACGGAGACGGTTATGGTGCAGGCGCGCCGGTTCAGGCTTGTATTCAACCTCCAAATACCTCAACGCTGAATACGGATTGTAATGATACCCTTTCATCTGTTAATCCAGGAGCTACTGAGATTTGTGCGAATGGCATTGATGACAACTGCGACAACCAGGTGGATGAAGGCTGTCCGGCTGCTTTAGCGTTTGATGTGAAATGTTTTATACAGGGATACATGGATGAATTTAATCCCGGCCTTATGAAATCTGTGCTGGTTAACCAGGGAGTTGGTGCAGATCCAAATGAAGTGGATACCGTAATGGTCATCCTGCATGATGAGTTTACCTATGCCGACCTTGATACTTTCCGCGGGCTGCTGCACACAGACGGAATGATTAACTGCACTTTCAGTCATGCCGGCATCAGCAATGCCTACTTCGTTTCCGTGAAGAGCAAAAACACGCTGGAAACCTGGAGTGCTGCAGCTGTTCCGATGTCACAAGGCAGTTATGATTTCTCCACCGACTTTACGCAGGCTTATCCGGATGTGAACAATCCGAATCCGCAGATGACGCTGGTTGCCGGCGTTTGGACCATTTACAGCGGTGATGTGAACCAGGACGGTCAGGTTGCAGGCGACGACTTTAACATTGTGGAATCAGATGTTACTGGGCAGGCATTCGGATACAATGTGACTGACATCACCGGAGAAGGACCGACCGATGGCGCTGACTTTAACCTGCTTGAATCGAATGTAAGCTTCGGATTGTTTGTCGCCCATCCGTAACACGAAGAGCGCGATCTGCTGATACATGATAACAGGCTGCCACAGGGTTAACAGATTATTTCCATCCGGAAATTTTTGCAACCCGGTGGCAGACTCCTTTTATCATTACACTATCGATAGAACGGATTACTCGCAAGTCGTTTACAGAAGCTATCTCAAAACAAGAAATAAATCCGGCATGACCGCATTGATTTCCTGTTAGCGGCAAGGCTTTGGCGGTGGTGCTAAAATTAACTTGATTGCAAGAAACAAACATAAATAACATACAATATGACAGACAACAGACAACTTTTAATTAAAGTGGCATCTACAATAGAAGATTTTGACGAATGGTTTGACTTAGACAGTTTTAATCAACTCTTGATAGATAATGGCTTTAATCTTTCTTCAACAGGTGAGCCAAGACTAGTTGATTATCTTCTAAAACAACCTGACTTATTCAAGGTAAAACTTGATATGGAAAGACCAAAACAACAGCATTTCTTTATCACGTTTATTGGGCAACCGATAATTGCAGACGAAATTGAACAAGCCCCTATCATAAGTCAGCCAGGAAAAGGCTTACCTATTATTAATAGTAAATCGATAATTAAGAGTATAGCTGAGAACTGGAAACTTGAAGCAAAGTTAGAGGCAAATCACAATTACTTTTATCATTTACAAGAGATAAATTCAATTCTGAATAAATCTAAGTATTACATTATTGGTAGAAAAGGTTCTGGTAAATCATCTATCAGTGAATACCTCTATGGTCTTAAGAATCATGATACATTTACTGAGAAGTTGAGTTTTAAGAACTTTCCATTTAATGAGCTATACAGTTTAGACAATCCAAAATACACTCCGCCAAATCAATACATAACTCTTTGGAAATATCTTATTTATTCTACCGTAGCACGACTGATGGTACTAAATGAAAAAATTGACTCTCAGATTAGAAATAAGCTAAAGGAGATTTATGCACCTGACCCAATTCGTTCTTTGGCGAGAACTATCAATCAATGGACTTCGGCTGAATTTGGTGCATCAATTCTTGGCACTGGTGGAAATTTTAAGCTTGAGAGAAATATAAGTAATCAAAACGCAAATTGGATTGAACGTGTAAATAACTTGGAAGACATTATTCTTAATCACTGTGACAATTCAAATTACTTTATAATTTTTGATGAACTAGACGAAGATTACCGTGCTATTAAAACCACAGAACATGAACTTTACAACTTTCTACTTACAAGTTTATTCAAAGCTGTCCAAGACGTTAAGTATACTTTTAGTGGGACAAACTTGAATATATGTCCTATAGTATTTCTCAGAGACGATATTTACTCACTTGTAAGGGATGCAGATAAAAATAAATGGCGAGACTTCAAGATAGAAATTGAATGGAATACTGATAAAATCAAACAACTTCTAGCTTATCGTATTTCAAAGGATGCCAATGCTGAGTTGAGCTTTCAAAACGCATGGGACCTAATTTTTCTTACTCCCCAGATTAAATCAGCAAGTAGAAAGAATACTTTAAACTCATTCGATTACATATCAAGAAGCACACACTTAAGACCAAGGGACTATATCCGCTTCATTCAAGTTTGTGCCGAAGAAACAGCCAACTTCAATCGGTTTAAGATAGCAAACCAAACAATCAAATTTGTTGATAGAGCATTCTCAAATTATCTAAAGGACGAAATAGTTGATGAAGTTTATCCAATTCTTCCTGACATTGAAGAAATACTTCAAATAATTTCCAACCTAAGAAAATGGGCATTTAGTGCTGAAGAATTTAAAAGAGAATATCTCAAATATCTCAGGAGTAAAACGGTAAGTGAAGAAAATGTTGATTTCGTTTTAGACACATTATACAGATTTAGTGTCCTTGGGAATCAAAGTAAGTATCGCATTGACACACTGTATTTCAAATACATGCATACAAACATGAACTTGAATCGGAATGAAAAATTAGTTGTTCACCGTGGACTATTCAAAGCTTTGCAAATAATATAGAGGAATACATCTCGTGAAAGAAAATAGCCCAGCCGCTAACAAGGGTAACCGTTGCACAACTTCAAATTAACCCGGATTTAGCAGTTGAAAACTAAGGTTAAAGATATATACGGGCATATTAAAGAAATAATGACCTTAGAAGGAGTAAGCAAATCTTACTGTAAGAGCCATGTCATTAACAGTAGAATTCAGT